>DAIMZB010000084.1:0-5546 GCA_036734185.1 Thiobacillaceae bacterium
GTCATGTCCGATGGCGACAAGCGCGCGGCCTACGCCCAATTCGGCCACGAGGGCATCAACCCGCAGGGCGGCCCCGGCGGCTTTGGCGGATTTGGCAGCGCGGGCGGCTTCGACTTCTCCGACATCTTCGAAGGCATCTTCGGCGGCGCGGCTGGCGGCGGACGCGGGCGTTCCAACGTCTACCGCGGCGCCGACCTGCGCTACAACCTCGAGATCACCCTGGAAGAGGCCGCGCGCGGCACCGAAACCAAGATCCGCATTCCCACCCTGGAAGAATGCGAGACCTGCCATGGCAGCGGCGCCAAGCCCGGTACCGAGCCGACCACCTGCCCCACCTGCCAGGGCCATGGCCAGGTGCGCATGCAGCAGGGCTTCTTCAGCATCCAGCAGACCTGCCCGCGCTGCCACGGCAGCGGCAAGATCATTGCCGAGCCATGCGGCACCTGCCACGGCCAGGGCCGCATCAAGAAGCACAAGACACTGTCAGTCAAGATTCCCGCTGGCGTCGACGAAGGCGACCGCATCCGTCTGGCCGGCGAAGGCGAAGCCGGCGTCAACGGCGGCCCGCCCGGCGACCTCTATGTACAAATCCACCTCAAGGCCCACGCCCTGTTCAAGCGCGACGGCGACGACCTGCATTGCGAAATGCCGGTGTCGTTCGCCACTGCCGCCCTGGGCGGCGAAGTCGAGATTCCCACGCTCGAGGGTCATGCGCGCCTGAAAGTCGCGCCCGAAACCCAGTCCGGCCAGGTGTTGCGCCTCAAGGGCAAGGGCATCAAGGGGGTGCGCAGCAGCGCGCCTGGCGACCTTTATTGCCACGTCGTGGTGGAAACACCCGTGAAATTGTCGTCGCGGCAAAAGGAACTGCTGCGCGAGTTCGAATCGCTCAGCCAGCAGAACAACAATCCGAAGGCGCAGTCGTTCATGGATCGCGTCAAGGAGTTTTTCGGGCAGTAAGCCGCTTGCCGCCATTGTGGCAACCCGGGTGAACGCGCTAATCTCCTTCTCCAGGATCCCCCCGGAGAAGGAGAAACCATGTCTGCCTCGAAACTGCATCTCTGGATCAACGGCCAGCGCGTTCAGGCGCAGGGTGGCCGAACCTCCGAAGTCTTCAACCCCGCCAGAGGCGAAGCCATCCGTCTGACGCCTCTGGCGAGCAAGGCCGATGTCGATGCAGCCGTGGCGGCCGCCAAGGCCGCCTTCCCGGCCTGGCGCGACACCACCCCTTTGCGCCGGGCACGCATCCTTGCGCGTTTTCGCGAGCTGATGGAGGCGCATCGGGACGAACTGTCCAGGCTTGCCTCCGAAGAACATGGCAAGACCCTGAGCGACGCTGCCGGCTCGGTGCAGCGCGGCATCGAGGTAATCGAATTCGCCAGCGGCGTTCCACACCTCCTGAAGGGAGAACATTCGGAGGATGTCGGCCGTGGCGTCGATTGCCATTCGCTGCTACAGCCTGTGGGGGTATGCGCTGGCATCACCCCATTCAATTTCCCGGTCATGGTGCCGCTTTGGATGTTCCCCGTCGCTATCGCTTGCGGCAATACATTCGTGCTCAAGCCCTCTGAAAAAGTGCCTTCCTGCAGCTTGCGCATGGCCGAGCTGTTCAAGGAAGCCGGCCTGCCAGACGGCGTGTTTAATGTTGTTCCCGGCGACAAGGAAGCGGTCGATGCCCTCCTCTATCATCCTGACGTCGGCGCCATTTCCTTTGTTGGCTCGACACCCGTGGCGAAATACATCTACGAAACCGGCGCGAAAAACGGCAAGCGCGTGCAAGCACTGGGGGGAGCGAAGAACCATGCCATCGTGATGCCAGACGCCGACATGGAGTCGGCCGCAGATGCCTTGATCGGCGCCGCTTACGGCTCGGCTGGCGAGCGCTGCATGGCAATTTCCACTGTGGTCGCGGTAGGCGATGCCGCCGATGCGCTGCTGCCGCGCCTGAAAGCCAGGGCTGCAGAGATCAAGGTGGGACGTGGCGATACTGAAGGCATTGAAATGGGGCCAGTCATTTCAGCATCCCACCGTGACCGAATCGTTTCGCTGATCGACAGCGGTGTCGCGCAAGGCGCCGAATTGACGCTCGATGGCCGCGGCATCAAGATTGCGGGACAGGGAAAGGGGTTTTTTGTCGGTCCCACTCTGTTCGACCGCGTGACGCCGGAAATGGACATCTACAAGGAAGAAATCTTCGGCCCAGTTCTGATCGTGCTGCGCGTGCAAAGTTATGAAGAAGCGGTGAAGCTGATCAATGCCAACCCTTATGGCAACGGCACCGCCATCTTTACCAGCTCAGGACATTTCGCTCGACGCTTCGAGAACGAGATAGAGGTTGGTATGGTAGGCGTCAACGTACCCATCCCCGTGCCAATGGCCTTCTTCTCCTTCGGCGGCTGGAAGGCCTCGCTTTTCGGCGACCTGCACATGCATGGCATGGAAGGCGTGTATTTCTACACCCGCACGAAAGTCGTCACCACCCGCTGGCCTGCCATCGCGGAAGGGAGCGGCAGCACGCTGGCCATGCCCACCCTGAACTGAAGCGGCACTGCTGGACGACACGCCACATCTTCGGCGCCTAGTCTTTTTAAACCAGGAAAACAAAAAAATCCCCAATCACGCGCTATGCGTTATATAGTTAGTCAACTAACTCAATTTTAATGACTATGAAGCAGGCATTGACCAAAAGGGAGCGCCTCACGGAAGCCGCCGCGATTCTTGTTCACCAGAAAGGCTTTGCCAACACCACATTGGCTGATATTGCGAGTATGGCCAACGTGCCCCTGGGCGGCGTTTACTACCATTTCAAGACCAAGGATGCGCTCGCTGAAGCAATTTCCAACAGGCGTCTAGAAGACATCAAGAATGTCCTCGAGAATTTCGAGCAATTGCCCAATCCGTATGCGCGCCTAAGGGCACTGATCAATGTCTGGGTCGATGATCGGGAGATCGATGCGCTCTATGGCTGCCCGGTTGGCAGCTTGTGCTACGAGCTTGCCAAGGGGCGTGGGCCACTGAGCAGCGCAGCCTCGCAACTGTTCAACACGCTGCTGGGCTGGTCGGAGAACCAATTCCGAGAAGCAGGTTTTGCAAAGAAGCGAGCCCAGGCGCTGGCCCTACACTTGATCTCTTCGCTACAGGGCATCAGCCTAATTGCAAACGCTCTGGGTGATCCGGATTTGATTCTTGTGGAAACGAAAGCACTCAACGACTGGCTCAAGGCCCTTTGAAACAGGCTCGAACAGCCGGCAATTCTGGCTAAAAATCTATTACGAAGTACGGCCTTGTGCGCGGCCGTGCCGGGCAAGCAGCGCACCATCCATAAATTTCAGGAGACTAGAAACATGAATCGCAAAATGACAGGCTGGGCAATCGCGGCAACGCTGGCTATCGTCCCGGCGCATCAGGCCCTCGCCGCCGCCGAGTTGGCTCCCTATGGCACTGCCAAGGTCGACATGCATGAAATGCCGGCCACAGACACCGTGTTTGATGTCAACTATTCAGACCCACAGCAGTTGAACACCCTGTACAACTTCATCAGAAACACCCAAAAAGTCACCAAGGGCAAGGTCGTGGTCGTCACGCATGGGCCGGAACTGCGCGCTTTTGCCAAGGAAAACTACGAGAAATACCAGGGCATCGTCGACAAGATGGCCGAGCTGTCAAAAGAAGGCATCGAATTCAAGATGTGCAACAACGCCATGAAGGCAGCAGGTTTTCAGGCCGAGGACATGCATGGCTTCATTACGGTTGTACCGGCAGGTTTTCCAGAATTGGCCTACTGGATGGGCAAGGGATACAAATACATCAATCCCCTGCCGCTGTCGGTCAAGGATGTTCGTTATCTCGATCAGCCGCAGCTGAAAAAATAATCCAGCAGAAACAAAAAAGGGCCGCCCAGAGCGGCCCTTTCAATTTGGCAACAATCAGGCAAAAAAGTGTTTGCGCCAGACTCAAGACAAATCCAGCTTGAACAAGCGGGAAAAATTCAGGGACGTCACCTTGCCTACTTCCTCCACAGATATTTCCTTAAGTCGCGCGATTTCCTCCGCCACATGTTTCACAAACCCCGGCTCGTTGGTCTTGCCGCGATGCGGTGCCGGCGCAAGATAAGGAGAATCGGTCTCGATCAGCATCCGCTCGAGCGGCACAGCTGTAGCGACCTCCTTCAGTTCCCTCGCGTTCTTGAAGGTAACGATGCCGGAGAACGAGATGTAAAAACCCATGTCCATGGCGGCCCTTGCCACCTCCAGGCTTTCGGTGAAGCAGTGCATGACGCCGCCTGCCTCGCCAGCCTTTTCCTTCGCCATGATGCGCAGGGTGTCCTCGGAAGCGGCCCGGGTATGGATGACCAGGGGCTTGCCGGTTTCGCGCGCGGCGCGAATGTGCACGCGGAAACGCTCGCGCTGCCATTCCAGCGGGCCGGGCGTGCGGTAGTAGTCCATGCCGGTTTCACCGATCGCCACCACCTTGGGGCTGGCCGCAAGCGTCACCAGTTTTTCCACAGTGGGCTCGATGCAGTCCTCGTAATCCGGATGTACTCCGACCGAGGCGTAGAGGTTGTCACGGCTCTCTGCGATGGCCAGCACTTCTGGAAAACTATCGAGATCGACGCTGATGCACAGTGCGTGGCTGACCTGGTTTTCCTGCATGTGCCGATAAATTTCCGGCAACCGATTTGCGAAGTCGGGAAAATTAAGATGGCAATGGGAGTCTATGTACATCGGCTATCCGAAACAAAAAACCGCGCCAAGCGCGGTTTACAGGATATCAGAAGGCAGGCCCGGCCTACATCGTGTGTGTGGACCGGGTGGACTTGAGCGCGCCGCCCAGCAGGCCCTCGATCTTGTTGCGCGCGGCGTTGCCGCTCTCGTTGGCGGCGAACTGCACGCCTATGCCCTGCAGGCGGCCACCGTGGGCGCCTTGCGGCGTGACCCAGATGACCTTTCCCGAGACGGGGATCTTGGCCGGGTCATCCATGAGCGACAGCAGCATGTAGACCTCCTCGCCCATCTTGTAACTCTTGTTGGTGGGGATGAAAAGGCCGCCACTCTTGACGAATGGCATGTAGGCAGCGAACAGCGCGCCCTTTTCCTTGATGGCGAGAGAAAGCACACCCGGGCGGGCGCCCCCTCCCACTTCCGATGTCGGCGTTTGCATCAGCTAGCTGCTCCTTCAAAAATGCTGCCATATTCGATCAGCCAGGCCTCTATCACCATTTGCCGGTTGAGCGGGTGATCGACCCACCGTCCGCTGTCAGACTCGCGTCGGACGAAATCCAGCAGGCTTGCAAGATTCGCGCGCCTCGCCAAACCGGACAGCGCAGCCTGGTAATCCGGATTGAAGCCAGCCTTGCCACCGACTGCGCAAGACAGCAGATCAAGCAGCCACTTGTAGCTTACCTTATGCCAGGTTCGGGCGGGTACCTGCTTGTTCCAGGCTTCCGCCAGGGCAACGCTGTCGAGGCGGCCGGCCTTGCTCAGGACATCCAGTACTTCCTGCCGCGCATCTAGCTCGCCCGCCTCCCTCGCCTCCAGCGCGGCCAGTGG
>DAIMZB010000084.1:5556-6979 GCA_036734185.1 Thiobacillaceae bacterium
CCGCTGACCCAGGCCAGGGCCTGCTCGTCCAGACCGTTTTGCTTCAGCCATGCAGCCAGCGCGGCCTTGTCGGGCAGGCCTGCCTCCAGTTTGTGGCAGCGGCTGAGGATGGTTGGCAGCAACTGGCGCGGCTGGTGGCTAACCAGAACGAATACCGTATTTATCGGCGGCTCTTCCAGGACCTTGAGCAGGGCGTTGGCCGACGCGGTATTGAGCGCCTCGGCCGGTTCGATCAGGACCAGGCGGTAGCCGGCCCGATAGGTGGACAACTGCACGAAATCGACCGCCTGACGCGCCTGTTCAACGCTGATTTCAGTCGCCATGCGCACGTCGCCCTCGCGATTTTCCTTTTCCTGCAGGGTCACATGCATGAAATCGGGATGGGTTCCGGCGTCGAACCAGTGGCAACCCTCACATGCGCCGCAGGCCTCTCCATCTGCCGTCGGGCGCTCGCAAAGCAGGCTTTGCGCCCAGTTTTTCGCCAGTTCCCGCTTGCCCACGCCCAGCGGGCCGGCCAGCAACAGCGCATGGGGCATACGCTGACGCATGGAGATCAGGCGGGTCCACAACGGCGAAAGCCAGGGATAAGGCGCCGGCATCAAAGCTTCTCCAGGATGCGGTCGAGTTCCGCGCGAATCGATTCGATGCTGTGGCTGGCGTCGATGACACGAACACGCCTGGGGTCGGCTTGCGCGCGTTCCAGATAGGCCGCGCGCACGCGGGTAAAGAACGCAGCCTGTTCTTGCTCGAAGCGGTCAGCCGCCCGCGCCTGCGCGCGGCGCGATTCGGCCACCTCAGCCGATACATCAAACAGCAAGGTGAGGTCCGGCTTGAAGCCGCCCAGCGTCCAGTCTTCCAGCAACTGCAGACGGCCTGCATCGATACCGCGCCCACCGCACTGATAGGCAAAACTGGCGTCTGCGAAGCGGTCCGACAAGACCCAGGCGCCGCGCTTCAATGCGGGCTTGATGAGTGCGGCCACGTGCTCGGCGCGCGCCGCGTACATCAACATGAGTTCCGTGTCAGGCTGCATGGCATCGTTCAGCAGCAGCGCGCGCAGTTTCTCGCCCAGCGCCGTGCCGCCCGGTTCGCGCGTCACCACCAGCTCCTCCCCGCGCGCGCGAATCCTGTCGGCCAGGAAATCAAGATGGGGGCTCTTGCCCGCGCCGTCGACGCCCTCGAGGGTAATGAATTTTCCGGATCGTGCGGGCATGTTCATGTTGCGTCGCGCCTAGTTCTGCTTTTTCTGAAAATGATTCACCGCCCGATTGTGCTCTTCCAGCGTCGCGGAGAAAACATGGGTGCCATCGCCTCGGGACACGAAATACAGCGCTTTCGAGTCTGCCGGATTGAGCGCTGCGCGGATGGCGTCTTCGCCGGGCATGGCAATCGGCGTGGGCGGCAGGCCCGCCCTGGTATAGGT
>DAIMZB010000085.1:0-6941 GCA_036734185.1 Thiobacillaceae bacterium
ACAACGTGCCGGGCCGCACCGTTGCCGATCTCGCCAACGACACCACGCTGCGCCTGGCGGAAATTCCCAACATCGTCGGCATCAAGGACGCCACCGGCAACATCGAGCGCGCCACCGACCTCATCCGGCGCGCGCCCAGGGACTTTGCGCTCTACAGCGGCGACGATGCCAGCGGCCTGGCCTTCATGCTGCTGGGCGGGCACGGCGTGATTTCGGTGACCACCAACATCGCCCCCAAACTGATGCACGAAATGTGCGAGGCCGCCTTTGCCGGGAACTTGCAGCGCGCCCGCGATATCAACATGCAATTGTTCGGCCTGCATACCAAGCTGTTCGTCGAGGCCAATCCGATCCCGGTCAAATGGGCGCTGGCCGAAATGGGCAAAATCGAGCATGGCCTGAGGCTGCCGCTGTCCCCCCTGTCGGCGGCCCACCATGAAACCCTGCGTACCGTGATGAAGCAGGCTGGCGTTCTGTGAGGATGAAGATGCGTTTCAACGTGCGTTTGATGGTTTCCGTGGCGATTGCCGCGCTGGCGCTTGGCGGTTGCGAGCTGCTGGATTCCAAGAAAATCGATTACAAGTCGGCCGGCAAGGCGCCCTCGCTGGAAGTGCCGCCCGACCTCACCGCGCCGACCGGCGACAACCGTTACAGCGTGCCCGATGCGGGCGGCGCCGGCACCGCGACTTATTCCGCCTACTCCAAGGAGCGCAAGGACAAGCCGGCTACTGATGCGGCGCTCTTGCCCGACCAGGAAAAGGCGCGCATCGAGCGTTCCGGTACCCAGCGCTGGCTGGTGGTGTCGGCCAGCCCCGAGCAGGTGTGGCCGGTCATCAAGAACTTCTGGCAGGAGCTTGGCTTCATCGTCAACCTGGAATCCAAGGAAACCGGCGTGATGGAGACCGACTGGGCGGAGAACCGCGCCAAGATTCCGCAGGACTTCATCCGCAGCAGCATCGGCAAGCTGGTCGAGGGCGTGTATTCAACCCCCGAGCGCGACAAGTTCCGCACCCGGATCGAGAAGTCTGCCAACGGCACGGAAATTTACATCAGCCATCGCGGCATGTACGAGGTCTATTCCACCGAGGGCAAGGACCGGACCATGTGGCAACCGCGGCCGGCCGACCCCGAGCTCGAGGCCGAAATGCTGCGCCGCCTGATGGTGCGTTTCGGCGTGGAAGAGGCGCGCGCCGAGACCCTGCTCGCCAAACAGCAGGCGCCGGAGATGGCGCGCATCGTCGGCACGGACCTGGAAATGGACGAGGCGTTCGACCGCGCCTGGCGCCGCGTCGGCCTTGCGCTTGACCGCATCGGCTTCGCCGTGGAAGACCGCGATCGCTCGCGCGGCACTTACTTCGTGCGCTACATCGATCCGCAAATCGACAACGCAACCAAGCAGGACGAAGGCCTGTTCTCCAAGTTCGCCTTCTGGCGCAGCAAGCCGGGTGACAAGACGTCCCCGCAGCTGCAGATCAAGGTTGCGGAGGCGGGCGACAAGACGCGCGTCGTGGTGACCGGGAACGATGGCAAGCCGGCCGATCCCAACACGCAGAAGCGGATCATCAATCTGCTGTACAAGGAACTGAAGTAAGGCCGAATCCCGTGCGTTTCGCTAGCATGGGAAGCGGCAGCGAGGGCAACGGCCTGGTGGTCGAAGCCGGCGCCACGCGGGTGCTGATGGATTGCGGATTCTCGCTCAGCGAGACCCGCGCGCGCCTGGCGCGGCTGGGGCTGGCGCCGGAAGACCTGGACGCTGTCGTCGTCACCCACGAGCACAGCGACCATATTGGGGGCGTGGCCCGGCTGGCGGCAAAGCATGAACTGCCGGTCTGGTGCACCCATGGCACTTACATGAACTGGCGCATGCAGACCGATGCGCTGCCCTGGGTGGAGATGGTCGATCCGCACCGGCCGTTTTCGGTCGGCGAGCTTGAAATACAGCCTTTTGCGGTGCCGCATGATGCGCGCGAGCCGGTTCAGTTTGTTTTCCGGTCCGGGCAGCGGATGCTGGGCGTGCTGACCGATGCCGGCCATGTCACACCTCACATCGCCGCCAGCCTGAGCGGGGTGCAGGCGCTGGTGCTGGAGTGCAACCACGACGCGGACATGCTTGCGGCGGGGCCCTATCCGCCCAGCCTGAAAAAACGCGTGGGCGGGCAATACGGGCATCTGGAAAACCGCCAGGCGGCCGCGCTGCTGAAGCAAATGGATGTGTCCGGTTTGCGCCACATCATTGCGGCGCACCTCTCGCAGAAGAACAACACGCCCGCGCTGGCAAGACAGGCGCTCGCGGAAGCCTTGCACTGCGAGGCGGACTGGATTGAAGTGGCCTGCCAGAGCGGCGGGTTTGGCTGGCGGACAATTGAATAGCCCGCCGACAGGAGAATATGGCTTTTACTGATCTGGGGCTGCGCCCCGAAATACTCAACGCGCTGACCGACCTTGGCTACAAGGAGCCGTCACCCATCCAGGCTGCCGTGATTCCGGTTGCGCTGCAAGGGCACGACGTGCTCGCCGCCGCGCAAACCGGAACAGGAAAAACCGCGGGCTTCGCGCTGCCCATCATCGAGAAACTGGCCCCCATGGCCAGCACCAGCACCTCGCCCGCGCGCCATCCCATCCGCGCGCTCGTGCTGGCGCCCACCCGCGAGCTGGCGATTCAGGTCGAGGAAAGCGTCAAGGCCTACTGCAAATACCTGCCGCTGCGCTCGCTGTGCGTGTATGGCGGCGTCAACATCGACACCCAGATCCCGGCGCTGAAGAATGGCGTGGAAATCCTGGTGGCCACGCCCGGCCGTTTGCTGGACCACGTGCAGAACAAGACGCTGACTCTTTCTCAGGTGTCCATGCTGGTGCTGGACGAGGCCGACCGCATGCTGGACATGGGCTTCATGCCCGACCTCAAGCGCATCATCGGGCTGCTGCCGGCGCAGCGCCAGAACCTGATGTTCTCCGCCACTTTCGCCCAGGAAATCGAATCGCTGGCGCGCACGATGCTGAACAACCCCCAGCGCATCGAGGTCGCGCGCCGCAACGCCACCGCCGAAACCGTCACCCAGGTGCTGCACCCGGTGCACCACGAGAAAAAGCGCGCGCTGCTCGTCCACCTGATCCGCACCCGCGAACTGAAACAGGTGCTGGTCTTTACCGGCACCAAGCTCGGCGCCAACCGCCTTGCGCACGAGCTCAACAAGTCGGGCATCCACGCCGCCGCGATTCACGGCGACAAGACCCAGGGCGAGCGCATCAAGGCGCTGGACGACTTCAAGTCGGGCGAGGTCGGCGTGCTGGTGGCGACCGACGTGGCCGCCCGCGGCCTTGACATCTCGGCGCTGCCCTTCGTGATCAATTTCGACTTGCCGCACAATGCCGAAGACTACGTGCACCGCATCGGCCGCACCGGCCGCGCTGGCGCCTCGGGCGAAGCGATTTCGCTGATGACCGAGGACGAGGCGCGCTATCTGAAGGACATCGAAAAGCTGATCGGCAAGACGCTCGACCAGGTGCTGGTGCCCGGTTACTCGCCAGGCGCCGCGCAGGTGCCGGATTATCGGCCGCCCCCGGCCGCGCCGGCGCCGCCCATCGCGCGCCCGGTGCCGGTCAGCAGCGCACCCGCCAAGCGCCCGGCCCGGCAGGTTGCCGCGCTGTTTCGCATGCCCAGCTCGTCGCAGGAATAGGCCAAAGCCGAGGGGCCTGCCGCTTGACCGAACTGCTGGTTCTCTTGCTGCTGGGCCTGCTGGCCTGGTTCGTTGCTGATGGTCTCAAGGCGCGCGAAGCCGCCTATGCTGCAGCGCGCCGCGCCTGCGAATCCGCCAATGTGCAGTTTCTCGACGACACCGTGAGCCAGTCCGCGTTGCGCTTTGCGCGCGATGACGAAGGGCGCCTCGCGCTTGAGCGCCATTTCCGCTTCGAATTCAGCACCACGGGAGACGACCGCCAGCAGGGACGGGTCAGGCTGCTGGGCGGCCGGGTGGAGGACGTCAACCTGGCCCGGCTCTGGCTCGTCGAGTGAGTCAGGAAGAGGACGGCCGCTTTGAGGGCTGCGCTAGGGCGTGCTGGCGAGATAGGCCGCCAGGTTCGAAATGTCCTCATCCTTCAGGTTGCGGGTATACGCAGCCATCTGCGGATCGAAGCGAATGCCGTTGCCGTTGCGGTAGCGTTTGAGCGAGTCCTCGAGGTAGACCGGCTGCTGGCTGGCCAGGCGCGGGATTCTTTCGGTGCCGTAGGCGCTGGGGCCGTGGCAGTTGATGCACAGCTTTTCGTACAGCTTCTTGCCCGCCGCCGCGAGTGTTGAATTCGAGCCCGGTTTCACGACCACCGTCTGCTGCGAGAAATACAGCGCGATGTTCCTGCGCTCCTCGGGTGTGAGCGCCTTGATCAGGCCTTCCATGAAATCGTTTTTGCGCTGCCCGCTGACGAATTTTTCCATCTGGGTGAGGATGTAGGCCTCATTCTGGCCCGCCAGATTGGGTGTGTCCTCGCGCACGCTGCTGCCGCCCACACCGTGGCAGTGACGGCAGAACTGGGCGCTTTTCTGCCCGTTCCTGAGGGCGGTGTCGTTGACTGTGGTTTTGGGGTCGGTGGCGTATGCGGATCCAATCAGCAGCAGGCCGGCCAGCGCAGCGAGGGTCGGTGTTTTCATGGTTTGGCGCTTATTTAGGACAATGGGGTCGCAATTTAGTTAACGGGCGATCCCCGAAAGTCTTTAGAGCCTCAAACCGCTTACCACCATTTCTCGAAAATGATCCGGCTGGGCTGCACGCCCAGATCGCGCAGGAATTTTTCCATGTCGTCGACCATGCCCGGCGGGCCGCACAGGTAGAACAGGGCATCCGGCGCTGCGTTGAGTGCGCCCAGCTTGTGCTTGTTGATGCGGCCGGTCTGGCCTTTCCAGCTTTCGCAGGGCTGGGTCACGGTGATCTCAAGGCTCAGGTTATTGTGCTTGCGCGCGGCCTGCTCCAGCTCCTCGCGAAACAGGATCTCGTCAGGGTGGCTCACGCTGTAGTAAAGCGTGGCGTGCGTTTCCGGCGAGGCGTCGCGCACATAGCGGAAGATCGAAAGCAGGGGGGTGACGCCCACGCCGCCGCCGATCAGCACGATGTCTTCGCCCATGTCGGGCAGGAACACGAACGGCCCCTGGCCGCGGGTGATGCTCAGCGTGTCGCCTTCCCTGGCGTCATGCAGCCAGCGCGTGACCGGATGCTTGGAACTGGTCTTGATGGCGAGTCCGACCACGCCGTTCTGCTCCGGTGAGGTGGTGATCGAATAGCCGCTGGTCTTGATATCGCCGTCGATGACGACCGACACTTCCACCCATTGCCCGGGAAGATACTTGAAGCCCGGGTCGTCAACTGCCAGTTCGAATGCCTTGATGGTGGGGGTGGCTTGCCAGATGCGCGTGATGCGCGCAGGGAAAATCCTGACGGACATTTATTCTTTTTCTTTCTTCTCGAAGTTGAGCGAGGCCGAGTTGATGCAATAGCGCAGGCCGGTCGGGCGAGGCCCGTCCGGGAACATGTGGCCGAGATGGGCGCCGCAGGCCTTGCACATTACCTCCACGCGCACCATGCCGTGGCTGCGGTCGATTTCTTCCTCAATGGCCTCGCTGTCGAGGGGCTGGTAGAAACTGGGCCAGCCGGTGCCGGAATCGAACTTGGTGTCCGCGTCGAACAGCGGCTCCCCGCAGCAGCTGCAGCGGTAGACGCCCTTTTCATGGTTGTCCCAGTACTTGCCGCTGAAGGCGCGCTCGGTGCCTTTCATGCGGCAGACCTGAAACTGCTCGGCTGTGAGTTCGGTCCGCCATTCGGCGTCGCTTTTGTTGATTTTGCGTGGCATGACGTTCTCTTTTTGGCGCGGGGCGCGCCGTCTGCAGGCTCCCTGGAAACCGGGCCATTGTGCCAGCAAACCCCGCCCCAATGGCTATGCTCAGAGTAAGGTTTTAGGGTCGAATCCTGCCGCCGCTGGGCCGTGGCAGGGGGTGGCAGTCGCGCCGGATGTTGGCGGTTGACAGGCAAATTTTACCGGCCTATAGTTCGTACAGGTTTTAGACTTAGTCTAAATTTAACCTTGCGGCGTCTGGAAGAAGGACCCGGCGCCCGCGATTATTTTGTCCTTCTTTCTTTGATCAAAGGAGAAAACCATGGCAGCACTGAAAGGCTCCAAAACCGAAGGTAACCTGAAAGCCGCATTTGCCGGCGAATCCCAAGCCAACCGCCGCTACCTCTATTTCGCAGCCAAGGCCGACGTTGAAGGCTACAACGACGTGGCAGCCGTGTTCCGCTCCACCGCCGAAGGCGAAACCGGCCACGCCCATGGCCACCTGGAATACCTGGAAACCTGTGGCGACCCCGCCACCGGCATGAGCTTTGGCCCCACCTCCGACAATCTCAAGACCGCGATTGCCGGCGAGACCCACGAGTACACCGACATGTACCCCGGCATGGCCAAGACCGCGCGTGACGAAGGCTTCGACGAGATCGCCGACTGGTTCGAAACACTGGCCAAGGCCGAGCGTTCCCACGCCAACAAGTTCCAGAAGACCCTGGACTCGCTCGGCGCCTGATCATCAGGTTCTGAGCTGTGCGTGTGCCGGGTTGCCTGCAGCCCGGCATGCAGACCGCTTAAGCTGCGTCAAAAACACAGCCAAAAACACACAGAGAGGAAATAATGAGCACCCGCGAAGGCAGCCTCGAAGCTCCCACCCGTCACGCGCTGGACTGGAAGAACCCCGACTTCTACAACGAAGACAAGCTCATGCACGAGCTCGAGCGGATTTTCGACATCTGCCACGGCTGCCGCCGCTGCGTTTCGCTGTGCACATCTTTCCCCACCCTGTTCGATCTGGTCGACGAGTCCGAAACCATGGAAGTGGACGGTGTCGACAAGAAGGATTACTGGAAGGTCGTCGACCAGTGCTACCTGTGCGACCTCTGCTACATGAC
>DAIMZB010000086.1:0-3645 GCA_036734185.1 Thiobacillaceae bacterium
ATGATGCTCTATCGGCGGAACAGGCGGCGCACTTCCTCGGGGGTGGCGTCGGTGGCGACATCGAAGTCCTTGGGTTTCTTGCCCAGCAGCAGGTCGCGCACCGCGCCGCCGACGACGAAAGCCTTGTACCCGGCATCGGCCAGGGTTTCGCATGTCCGCAATGCGCAGGAATCGATAGCCTCACGCTTGACGCCATGCTTGCCGCGCGGCAACACGAGGGGCCCGCCAGCCGGTGGCCGGCCGGTTTGCGGCTTGCCGGAATTGCCCAGGACGCGCTGAATGAAACGACGGATCATCGAGAATTGGGGAGAAAGCAACGGCCAATTATATCAGCCGCGGTTTAGCTCCTCAGCGTGATGACGGGCCAGCCATTGAGCCGGGCATGCGCTTCCAGCGTGTCGTCCGGATCGACCGCCACCGGATGGGTCACTTTGGACAGCAGCGGCAGGTCGTTCAGCGAATCACTGTAGAACCAGCTTTCCTTCACGTCTTCCCACAGCAGGCCTTGTTCGGATAACCACATTTCCAGGCGGGTGATCTTGTGTTCCTTGAAGCAGGGGATGCCGGTGCCCCGCCCGGTGTAGCGGCCGTCGATTTCCTCCACCTCGGTCGCGATCAGGTGCTCGACGCCGAATTCGTGCGCGATCGGCCCGGTGACGAAGCGGTTGGTCGCGGTGATGATGGCGACCTTGTCGGCTTCCTGCTGGTGCTTCTTCACCAGCGCGCGGCTCTTTTCGGTAATCATGGGCAGGATGCGGGTGGCCAGGTATTCCCGGTGCCAGGCGTCGAGCTCGGCGCGTGGGTGGCGGGCCAGCGGCTTCAGCTGAAAGTCGAGGAAAGCGTGAATGTCGAGGGTACCTGCCTTGTAATGCTCGTAGAACTCGCGGTTTTTGGCTTCGTGCACTTCGCGGTCGAGCACACCCTTCGAAATGAGGAACTGCGCCCACTCGAAGTCTGAATCGCCGGCAAGCAGGGTGTTGTCGAGGTCGAACAGGGCTAACTTCATGTGCTTTTGCTGCCAAATAAAAAAAGCAAGTATAGCCGCAGTTAAAATGCTGCCATGAACAAGGAAATTTCCGTTTTTGCCGACAGCTGGAACGCGCTGGGGTGGCTAGGTGTGGCCATACTGCTGTGGTTCGCCTGGCGCTCGGGCGACCTTGCCCGTCTGAGGGAGAGCGCGCGGCTCAATCTATTTCTCGGCGTGAGCGTGGGGTTGATGGTGATGTGGCAGATCCGCACCGGGGTGAAGCCGGGCCTGTCGTTCCACATGCTGGGCGCGAGCCTCGCCACATTGATGTTCGGTTTCTGGCGCGGCTGGCTGGCCGCGAGCCTGGCCGCGCTCGCCACCGCGCTCGCCGGCAAGGCCAGCCTCCTGGGGCTGGGGCTGGAGTCGCTGCTGTTTTGCGCCGCACCCGCCGCGGTGACACACCATGTGTACCGACTGGTGGACCGCAGGCTGCCCAATCACTTCTTCATCTATGTGCTGGTCAACGGCTTTTTCGGCGCCGCCCTCGCCATCGGCGCCGCCGCGCTGGCCGCGACCGCGGTGCTGGCGCTGTCCGGCGCCTACGCGCTGTCCTACCTGCTGGAAAACTACACGCTCTATTTCATCCTGCTGGCCTGGTCAGAAGCGCTCACCACCGGCATGGGCGCCACGCTGATGGCGGTGTACCGGCCGGAATGGCTGGAAACCTTCGATGACGAGCGTTACATACGCAATAAATAAATGACCGGGCCGGACATCGAATATCCCGACCTGCCGGTAGCAGGGCGGCGAGAAGACATCCTTGCTGCGCTGAAGTCGAACGCCGTGCTGATCCTGTGCGGCGAGACCGGCTCGGGCAAGACCACGCAGATTCCCAAGATGTGCCTGGAAGCGGGATTGGGTGAAAAGGGGCTTGTTGGTTGCACCCAGCCACGCCGCATCGCCGCGCGCTCGGTGGCGCAGCGTGTGGCCGAAGAGTTGAAAAGCGAGTTCGGCGGCCTGGTCGGTTACAAGGTGCGGTTTACGGACAAGGTCCGTCGCGACACGAAAATAAAATTCATGACCGACGGCATCCTGCTCGCCGAGAGCCAGGGCGATCCGTTGCTGTCGGCGTATTCCTGCATCGTGGTCGACGAGGCGCACGAGCGCTCGCTCAACATCGACTTCCTGCTCGGCTACCTGCGCACGCTGGTCGAGCTGCGCCCGGACTTGAAGGTCGTCATCACCTCCGCCACCATCGACGCCGAGAAGTTCTCCGCGCATTTCGGCAATGCCCCGGTGATCGAAGTGTCGGGCCGCACCTATCCGGTAGAGATCCGCTATCGTCCGGTGGAGCGGGAAGAAAAGCCCAGGCCAGAGGCGACGAAGGCGAGGCCAGAAGAGCCCGACCTGACCCAGGCCATCCTCGACGCCACCGACGAACTGGCCAAAGAGGGTTGGGGCGACACGCTGATTTTCCTGCCCGGCGAGCGCGAGATTCGCGAAACCGCCGAGGCGTTGAGAAAGCATCATCCCCCGCACACCGAAATCCTGCCGCTGTTCGCTCGCCTGTCGGT
This sequence comes from Thiobacillaceae bacterium, assembly GCA_036734185.1. Classification (GTDB taxonomy): domain Bacteria; phylum Pseudomonadota; class Gammaproteobacteria; order Burkholderiales; family Thiobacillaceae; genus UBA6918. Next base: position 2,542 of record DAIMZB010000086.1, read on the forward strand.
GGAGGAGCAGGACCGCATTTTCAAGCCCGGCAACGCGCGCCGCATCGTGCTCGCCACCAACGTCGCGGAAACGTCGCTCACCGTGCCGGGCATCCGCTACGTCATCGATACCGGCCAGGCGCGGGTCAAACGCTATTCCGCGCGCAACAAGGTCGAGCAGCTGCTGGTCGAGAAGATTTCACAGGCCTCCGCCAACCAGCGCGCCGGCCGCTGCGGCCGCGTGATGGACGGCATCTGCATCCGCCTCTACGACGAGGATGACTTCAACAACCGCCCGCGCTTCACCGATCCGGAACTGCTGCGCTCCTCGCTTGCCGGCGTGATCCTGCGCATGAAGTCGCTGGGCCTGGGCAATGTCGAGGGCTTCCCTTTCATCGATGCGCCGCAGTCCCGCTTCATTGCTGACGGCTATCGGCTGCTGCACGAATTGAACGCGCTGGACGAGCAGAACGAGCTGACCAAAACCGGCGAGCGCGTGGCCAAGCTGCCGCTCGACCCGCGCATGGCGCGCATGATCCTGGCTGCCGAGCGCACGGGCTGCCTTGCCGAAATGCTCGCCATCGCCAGTTTCCTGTCGGTGCAGGACCCGCGCGAGCGGCCGCAGGACCGCGCCGGCAGCGCGGACGAGAAGCACAGGATTTTTGCCGACGAGCGTTCGGACTTCGTGTCGGTGGTGAAGCTGTGGCACTGGTTCGACGAGGCCATCAAGCACAAGAAGTCCAACCGCCTCCTGCAAAACCAGCTCGCCGAACATTTTTTGTCGCCGCGCCGCATGCGCGAATGGCGCGATGTGCACGGCCAGCTCGCCACGCAGGCGGCTGAGATGGGCCTGCGCCTCAATGAAAAACCCGCCGGCTACGATGCCCTGCACCAAGCGCTGCTGACCGGCCTCCTGGGCAACATCGGCTTCAAGTCCGACGACGTCAAGGCGCGCAAACCGGGCGAAGGCAACTACCAGGGCGCGCGCGGCCTGCGCTTCTCGCTGCACCCGGCATCGGTGCTGGCGAAGAAGGGGCCCAAGTGGGTGGTGGCGGCCGAGCTCACCGACGTGGGCCGGCTCATGGGGCGCATGGCGGCGGAAGTGCGGCCGGAGTGGGTCGAGGC
>DAIMZB010000086.1:3655-6911 GCA_036734185.1 Thiobacillaceae bacterium
CGAGGCCGCCTCGCAGCATGTGCTGGAGCGCAGCTATTCCGAGCCGCACTGGGACCGCAAGTCGGCGCGCGTCATGGCTTATGAGCGCGTGGTGCTCTACGGGGTGACCCTGGCCTCGCGCCGCCGCGTGCATTACGGCCCGCTCGAGCCCGAACTCGCGCGCGAACTCTTCATCCGCGGCGCGCTGGTGGCGGGGGAATACGATACGCAAGGCAAATGGTTTCAGCATAACCGCGAGCTGGTGAAACACATCGAGGAACTGGAGCACAAGGCGCGCAAGGCCGGGGTGTGGCTGGACGAGGAACGCATCTACAAGTTTTTCGACGCGCGCATTCCGGCCGGCCTGCACAACGGTCCGGCTTTCGAAAAGTGGCTGAAAACCATCGACCCCGATACGCTCAAGCTCGCGCGCGAGGACATCATTGCCGAAGGCCTCGACCTGTCGCAAGGCCTGTATCCCGAGAACCTGAAGATCGATGGCGTGGAATGCGCGGTGAAGTATCGTTTCGAGCCGGGGCACCCGCTCGACGGCGCCACGCTGTCCTTGCCGCTCTACCTGCTGAACAGGGTCAGCGAGGCGCAGCTAGACTGGGCCATCCCGGGACTCTTGCGCGACCGGACGAATGCCTTGTTCAAGGCGCTGCCCAAGGACATCCGGAACAGTTTCATTCCGCTCGCGCAGACAGTCACCGCCTTCCTGGGTGAAGCCAGCGCGGGCGAGGCGCCGCTCGCGCAATCGGTCGCGGCCTGGGTGGCGCGGCGAACCGGCAAGCAGGCCGACGTGCGCGAGGCAGAGGTCGATGCGCATCTCAGGCTCAATTTGCGCGTGCTCGACGACGGCGGCCAGGAACTCGCGATGGGCCGCGACCTCGCGGCGCTGAGAAGACAGCTGGGCGAGACCGCCAGCCTGACTTACGGGGGGAGCGAGCAAACCAGCGAGCACGAGCGCGATGGCATCACCGCCTGGGATTTCGGCGACCTGCCGGTCAGCGTGCAATTCAGCCGCGGCGGCCAGAAGCTCACCGGCTACCCGGCGCTGGTGGACGACGGCGAAAGCGTGTCGATGAAGCTGCTGGACACCAGGGAGAATGCCGAGGCTGAAAGCCGCAAGGGCGTGGTGCGCCTCATGCGGCTTGCGCTGTCCGCACAGTTCAAGCAGCTGGAGAAGGAGCTTTCCAGGCAAACCGCGCTGGCCCTCAAGTACCGGGCCTTCGGCAATGCCGACGTTTTCTTCGGCGAATTGCTCGACACCGTTGCCAATCGAGCCTGCCTGGGCGAGGACGAACTGCCCAGGAAACAGAAGGAATTCGACAAGCAGAAGGAGCGCGCCAAGCCGCGCATCGCGCCGGTGATGCAGGCGCTCCTGAAGTCGGTGGAGGAATGCCTGGACCTCCATCAGCAGGTGCAGGCCAGGCTTGCGCAGAAATCGCCCTTCGCGCACGCGCAAAAGGACGAACAGGCGCATCTGTCAACGCTGGTTTACCCCGGCTTCATCGGGGCCACGCCCTGGGAGCGCTGGCAGCACCTGCCGCGTTACCTGCGCGCGATCCTGCGGCGCTTCGAAAAGCTGCCCAGCGCGGGCGACCGCGACGTGCGCCACACTGCGATCATCCAGGGGCTGGAGAGCCGCTGCCAGGAACGCCTGGCGAAGCATCGCAAGGCCGGCATACATGACCCGCAGCTGGCCGAGTTCCGCTGGCACCTGGAAGAGTTGCGTGTATCGCTTTTCGCACAGGAACTGAAAACGCCTTACCCCGTTTCGGCCAAGCGTCTTGAAAAAATCTGGGAGAGCATCCACCCTTAGGGCATGCAAGAAAAAGCCTTCAATCTGCCCAATTCGATTACCGGCATTCGTCTCATGGGCGTGCCGGCCACGATCTGGTTCATGCTGGAGAACCAGTGGGCGGCAGCGACCTGGGTGTTCATGATCGCTGCGCTGACGGACGGCCTCGACGGTTTCCTCGCGCGCCGGCTCAAGCAGACCACGGCCATCGGCGCGGCACTCGACACCGTCACCGACAAGGCGCTGTCGCTTTCCGTGCTGGTGGTGCTGACCAGCTTCGGGCTGGTGCCGGCCTGGGTGGCGCTCGCCATCGTCATCCGCGATGCGGTGATCGTGATTGGCGCGCTGGCTTATCGCGGCATGGCCGGGCATCTTGAAATCCAGCCCACGCTGCTTGGCAAGGCCAATACCTTTGCCGAATTCGCCATGCTCGCGCTGGTGCTGGGCCATCAGGCTGCCATCCTGCCGGGCGATGCCTGGCTTCAGCCCATGTTCTGGGTGGTGTTCGCCACAACGGTGGCGTCCGGCATGCAATACGTGTGGATCTGGGGCAACAAGGCGCGCCGCGAGAAGGTGGTCTAGCGCACGCTTGAGCTGCGCATCTTGACGCGGTACATGGACGCATCGGCAGCGCGCATCAAGGCTTCTTCGGTCTGCCCGTCCTCGGGGTAGGTGGCCTGGCCGATGCTGGCGGAGATGGCCAGTTCCAGGCCATGCAGCCGCACCTGTTCTTCCAGCGACAGCATGATGTTGTTTGCCACGGCCTCGCAGTCGAACGGGCTGCCCAGTTCACCTAGCAGGATCATGAATTCATCGCCCCCTGCCCGCGCCACTGTGTCCGATTCACGCACGCTGCCCAGCAGGCGGCGCGCAACTTCAGTGAGCAGGGCGTCGCCCACATGGTGGCCATGCAGGTCGTTAACCGTCTTGAAATCGTCCAGGTCGACGAACAGCACGCCGAATCTTCCGCTGTAGCGTTTCGCGTGCAGCACGGCCTGCTTGAGGCGGTCATAAAACAGCCTGCGGTTGGCCAGTCCGGTCATGGCATCGTGCGTGGCTTCCTCCTCGAACGCCGCGCGCGCCTCTTCCAGGGCCCGCATTTGCCAGGCGATTTCGCGCGTGTTGGCGGCGAGGCGCCGCAGGGTGAACCAGGCCAGGCCAATCCCGAGAAAAGTGGCGAAGATTCCGGCCAGCAGGGTGAGGAACAGGATGCGCCGGTATTCCTGCCGGGTGTCCCACAGGGCCAGGTTGTTGGCCATTTGCAGTTTTCCGCGCAGGGCGGCGAGCATGTCGTTCAGGCTTTCCTGCATCGGGATGGCCTCGGCCACCAGCAGGTGCCAGGCATCATTTGTCTGGCCGCGCGCCAGCAGGTCGGTGATCTTTTCCTGCATCGGCAGGATTTTCTCGATCAGCCGGCTTTGCTGGTCGAACAGTGCCTGTTCCTCCGACGTCAGGCCCAGGTCCCTCAAGTGC
>DAIMZB010000087.1:0-6816 GCA_036734185.1 Thiobacillaceae bacterium
AGTAAAATACTTCGGTTATCTTCTCATTCCCAGGACATCATGCTCGTATCCAACCCCGGCATCCAGCCGTTTGCAGCGCCCCAACGCACACTCATGGGCCCCGGACCTTCCGACGTGCCTCAGCGCATCCTCGATGCCATGGCCCGCCCGACCATCGGCCACCTCGACCCCGCCTTCCAGGAAATGATGGAAGAGATCAAGGTGCTCTTGCGCTACGCCTACCAGACCGAGAATCCGCTGACCTTCCCGGTATCGGCACCCGGCTCGGCCGGCATGGAAATGTGCTTCGTCAACCTGGTGGAACCCGGCGACAAGGTCATCGTGTGCGTGAACGGCGTGTTCGGCGGGCGCATGCTGGAAAACGTCAAGCGCAGCGGCGGTGTGCCGGTAGTGATCGAAGACACCTGGGGCAAACCGGTGACGGTAACCAAGGCCGAACAGGCCTTCCGCGATCACCCGGATGCAAAAGTGCTCGCCTTCGTGCACGCGGAAACCTCGACCGGTGCGCAAAGCGATGCCGCCGCTCTTGCCGCGCTCGCACATCGCCACGGCGCCGTCACCATCATGGACTGCGTGACCTCGCTCGGCGGCACGCCGGTACTGATCGATGAATGGGGCATCGACGCCGCCTATTCAGGCAGCCAGAAATGCCTGTCCTGCACGCCCGGCCTGTCGCCAGTCACTTTCTCGGAGCGCGCGATCGCACGGGTAAAGGCACGCAAGACCCCGGTGCAAAGCTGGTTCCTCGACTTGAACCTGGTGCTGGGCTACTGGCAGGCCGAGGGCAAGCGCACCTACCACCACACCGCACCCGTCAACACGCTGTACGGCCTGCATGAATCGCTGGTAATCCTGTCCGAGGAGGGTCTGGAAAGCGCCTGGGCGCGCCACCGCGCCATGCACGAAAAACTGCGCGATGGCATTGAGGGCCTGGGCATGCAGTTCGTGGTTGAAGAAAGCGCGCGCCTGCCGCAGCTCAATTCCGTCTGGGTGCCGGAGGGCGTGGACGATGCCGCCGGCCGCGCCAAGCTGCTTGCCGAATTCAACCTGGAAATCGGCGCCGGCCTCGGCGCGCTGGCGGGCAAGGTCTGGCGCATCGGCCTGATGGGCCATTCCGCAAAACAGGAAAACGTCGACTTCTGCCTGAAGGCGATCCGCAGCATCTTGCACAAATAAGCCTGGCCCAAGCAAAAAAGGCACGGATCGACCCGTGCCTTTTTTGTTTCATGCCGGTGAGTGCTATTTCGGCTGCAGGCGCTTCCAGATTTCCAGCGTCAGGCTGGCCTGATTGAGCGTATAGAAATGCAGCCCCGGCGCGCCGCCGGCCAGCAGACGCTCGCACATCCCCGTCACCACATCGAGACCGAAGGCGCGGATGGAGGCGGAGTCGTCGCCATAGCCGTCCATGCGCTTGCGTATCCAGCGCGGAATATCCGCGCCGCAGGCATCGGAAAAGCGCGCCAGCTGCGAGAAATTCCCGATCGGCAGAATACCCGGCACGATGGGCGCCTCCACGCCCAGCGCACGCACCTCGTCAACAAAGCGAAAGTAGGCGTCGGCGTTAAAGAAATATTGCGTAATCGCCGAGTTCGCGCCTGCCTTCATCTTTTGCGCAAAATGCTTCAGGTCATCCTGCGCGCTTCTCGCTTGCGGATGAATCTCTGGATACGCCGCAACTTCGAGATGGAAGGCATCACCGGTCTCGGCGCGGATAAACTCTACCAGCTCGCTCGCGTAACGCAGTTCACCGGGCTCCGCCATGCCCGATGGCTGGTCGCCTCTGAGCGCAACGATGCGCCGAATGCCGCGCTGCCTGTAGGCTTCAATAATGGAACGGATCTCCGCACGCGTGGAACCGATACATGAGAGATGGGGCGCAGCCTCATGTCCCTCCTGCTGGATCTCCAGCACGGTTTCGAGAGTGCGGTCGCGCGTCGAGCCGCCGGCGCCGAAGGTCACGGAAAAGAATTCGGGCTGGATGGTCTCCGCCAGCTGCGCACGCGCGGCGCGCAGCTTGTCCATGCCTTCAGGCGTTTTGGGCGGGAAAAATTCAATGCTGAAATTGGATGTGTTCATGCTTCATTCTTCATATCAAATATGAGCGCAGATAGCGCCCAGCTGATAACGCCATAGACGGATTGCGCCGCAGACAGGACACGAAGTCCTGCACGAAACCTGGTAGCAGGCGGGGCGCTTCCCTGGCGTCAATCAATAACGGTATTGGTCTGCCTTGTAGGGTCCTTGCTTGGACACGCCGATGTAGGCGGCCTGCTGGTCGGAAAGCTCGGTCAGCTGCGCGTTGAGCTTCTTCAGCTGCAGGCGCGCGACGTGCTCATCGAGGCGCTTGGGCAGCGTATACACGCCCACCGGATACTTGTGGTGGTTTGCATACAGCTCAATCTGTGCCAGGGTCTGGTTGGCAAAGCTTGAGCTCATCACGTAGCTGGGGTGGCCGGTGGCGCAACCCAGGTTCACCAGGCGGCCCTTTGCGAGCAGGATGATCCTTTTCCCGTCCGGGAAGATCACGTGATCGACCTGCGGCTTGATTTCCTCCCACTGGTATTTCTCGATCGAAGCGACGTCGATTTCATTATCGAAATGCCCGATGTTGCAGACGATGGCCTGGTCCTTCATCTTCGCCATGTGGTCATGGGTGATGACGTGGTAATTGCCGGTCGCGGTGACAAAGATGTCGGCCTTGTCGGCGGCATAGTCCATGGTCACCACGCGATAGCCCTCCATCGCGGCCTGCAGCGCGCAAATGGGGTCGATTTCGGTAACCCACACCTGCGCCGACAGCGCGCGCAGTGCCTGGGCGCTGCCCTTGCCCACGTCGCCGTAACCGCACACCACGGCGATCTTGCCCGCGACCATGACGTCGGTGGCGCGCTTGATGCCGTCCACCAGCGATTCGCGGCAGCCATAGAGGTTGTCAAACTTGGACTTGGTCACCGAGTCGTTGACGTTGATCGCCGGAAACTTCAGTTCGCCGCGCTCGTGCATCTGATAGAGGCGATGCACGCCGGTGGTGGTCTCCTCGGTCACGCCCTTGATGTGCGCGAGGCGCGTGGAATACCACTTGGCGTCAACTGCCAGCTTGGCCTTGATGGCGGCAAACAGCACCGTCTCTTCCTCGCTGGAAGGATTGCCCAGCACCGAGGCATCGGCTTCCGCGCGCGCGCCGAGGTGCAGCAGCAGCGTGGCGTCGCCGCCATCGTCCAGGATCATGTTCGAATGGCCGCCGGCCGGCCACTCGAAAATGCGATGGGTGAAGTCCCAGTATTCCTTCAGCGATTCGCCCTTGAAAGCGAACACCGGCGTGCCCTTGGCGGCGATCGCGGCGGCGGCGTGGTCCTGGGTGGAAAAAATGTTGCACGAGGCCCAGCGCACCTCGGCGCCCAGCGCCTGCAGGGTCTCGATCAGCACCGCGGTCTGGATGGTCATGTGCAGGCTGCCGGTGATGCGCGCGCCCTTCAAGGGCTGGGTAGCCGCATACTCCTCGCGGATGGCCATGAGGCCGGGCATTTCGGTTTCAGCAATGGCGATTTCCTTGCGCCCCCAGTCGGCAAGCGACAGGTCAGCAACGTGAAAATCCTGTTGTACGGCGGATTTAAGTGTGGCGTTCATCACGCCCTCCTTTCTCTAATCAAACAAAAAGAAGTGACGTGAGCGCCGTTGTGACGGGACGACGGGCAGTGCCGCCATCCTTCCGAGCCTGGCCTGCCGGGTTCGGCAGGCTGCAACGCTCCTCGGAAAAAAGCTTTGGTACTTAGCTGGCGGCCTTGCCCTTGACCGGCTTCACGCCTTCCAGCATCTTGAACACGGTCTTGGATGACCCCATGAACAGGCGCTTGAAAGCCTTGGACAGGCAACGGCGTTCCAGGGTGTTGCGGCGGGTGCGTTTACGTTCGGCCATGATGTTTCCTTGGTTAGATTTGTTAAGTGGCTGAATTCTATCAGATTCCGGCCGAAGCGCGCAGCGCGGCGGCTTTATCGGTCGCTTCCCAGGTAAATTCCGGTTCTTCGCGGCCGAAATGGCCATAAGAAGCAGTGCGTGTATAAATCGGCCGCAACAGGTCCAGCATCTGGATGATGCCCTTGGGCCTCAGGTCGAAATGCTGCCCGACCAGCTCGACCAATTTATGTTCAGGCAGCTTGCCGGTACCGTAGGTTTCCACCATGAGCGAAGTGGGTTTCGCCACGCCGATGGCGTAACTCACCTGCACCAGGCACTTGTCGGCGAGGCCCGCGGCAACGATGTTTTTCGCCACGTAGCGCGCAGCATAGGCGGCAGAACGGTCGACCTTGGAGGGATCCTTGCCGGAGAAGGCGCCGCCGCCGTGCGGCGCCGCGCCGCCATAGGTGTCGACAATGATCTTGCGCCCGGTGAGGCCGGCATCGCCCATGGGGCCGCCTACCACGAAGCGGTCGGTCGGATTCACCAGGTAGCGGGTGTCCGACTTCAGCATCTCCTTGGGCAGTACCGGCTTGATGATTTCCTCGATCACCGCCTCGGTCAGCTGGGCATGGGAAACCTCCGGGTGATGCTGTGTGGACAGCACGACGGTGTCGATGTGGGCGGGCCTGTCATCGACATAGCGCACCGACACCTGCGACTTCGCGTCGGGCCTGAACCAGGGCAGGCGGCCATCCTTCCTGAGCTCTGACTGGCGCTGGGTCAGCCGGTGGGCAAGATAGATCGGCAGCGGCATGAGCTGCGGGGTTTCGTTGCAGGCGTAGCCGAACATCAGGCCCTGGTCGCCGGCGCCCTGGTCGAGGAACAGGCCCTCGCCCTCGTTCACGCCCTGGGCAATGTCAGGCGACTGCTTGCCGATCGCGGTCATCACCGCGCAGGTGTGGTAGTCGAAGCCCACTTCGGAACTGTCGAAGCCGATGCGCTTGATGGTGTCGCGCGCAACCTGGGTGTAGTTGACCACCGCATCGGTGGTGATTTCCCCTGCCACCACGCACAAGCCGGTGGTGAGCAGCGTCTCGCAGGCAACCCGCGCGTGTTTGTCCTGGGTTAGAATCGCATCCAGAATGGCATCCGAAATCTGGTCGGCCATCTTGTCCGGATGGCCTTCGGATACCGACTCGGAAGTAAAAATATATTCCCGCATGATGACTCCATATTTCCCCGTCTTGAACAGCGCGATCGGCCCTGGGGAAACTCGGAGCGTCGACGCTTTAGCAGTATTTTTACCCCGCCCGCAAGTTGTCAGCTTTAACTCGGCGGCTGAGATCATTTTGCCGCCGTCCGGCCATTTGCGTCAACCCGCATGCTGGTAGGCCTTTTTCGTTTCCTGTCGTGGCTGCCGCTGCCGCTGCTGCACGGGCTGGGCGTCGTCCTGGGCTGGGCAATCTACCTGTCGCCGGGGCGCCATCGCGCCCGGCTGAAAAACAACCTGCAGCAAAGCGGGCTGCTGGCAGGCCATCCGCATTTGCTGGGCGCGGTCGTCGGCGAAACAGGCAAGGGCCTGCTGGAACTGGCAGCCGTATGGCAGCGCCCGCTCGACAAGGTCGTGCGGCTGGTGCGGGAAGTCCGCGGCTGGGAGGCATTCGAAGCCGCCCTGCAGTCCGGCCGCGGCGTGGTGCTGATCGGGCCCCATGTCGGCTGTTTTGAGAGCATCAGCCTGTACATCGCCGCCCGGCAGCCCTTCACCGCCATGTACAAGCCCGCGCGCCGGGAAGAAGTCGACCGCCTGATGCGCCAGGGCCGCGAGCGCGGACAGGCGCGGCTGGTGCCCACCGACCTCTCGGGGGTCAAGGCCCTGCTCGGGGCCCTCAAGCGCGGCGAGGCCATCGGCGTGCTGCCTGACCAGGTCGCCACCCTGGGCGACGGGGTATGGGCGCCGTTCTTCGGCCGCTGGGCCTACACTCCGACCATGACCGTGCGCCTCATCCAGTCCTCCGGCGCCACCGCCCTCATGGCCTACGCCGAACGCCTTTCATGGGGACGCGGCTACCGCATCCACTTCGACCCGCTCGAGGCCCCCTTGCCAAAAGGGCGGGTGGAAGCCGCCGCCGCACTCAATCGCGAGGTCGAGCGTGTGGCGCGCAAGCTGCCGGCGCAGTACATGTGGAGCTACAACCGCTACAAGAAGCCGGGTGGCGCGGAACCGCCGCCGGAAACCGCGCCGCAATGAACATTGCGATAACCCGCCTTGGGTTCTTCTGCCTGTGGCTGTTCCACTGGCTGCCGCTTGGCCTGCAGGCCGCCATCGGCAACGGTCTGGGCTGGCTGGCCTGCTTCCTCACCCGGCGGCGCAAGCGCATCGCGCGGCGCAACCTGGAGCTGTGTTTTCCCGAAAAAAGCGCGGCAGAACGCCGCCGCCTGCTGCGCCAAAATCTGCAGGCCTCGATCCGCGCCGCGCTCGAACACGGGCTGCTGGTCTGGGCGCCGGCGGCACGCCTGGAAAAGCTCATTCGCATCGAAGGCCGCGAACACCTGCAAGCCTGCGAGGGCCAGCCCGTGATCCTGCTGGCGCCGCATTTTGTCGGCCTCGACATGGGTGGCATCCGCCTGTCCACCGAGCAGAAGGTCGCCTCCATGTACAGCCGCGCGCGCAACCCGGTAGTCGACCATTACCTGCTCAAATCGCGCACGCGCTTCACCGAGGCGGTGCTGGCCTCGCGCCATGACGGCATCCGCCCGCTGATCAAGATCATCCAGTCCGGGTTGCCCTTCTATTACCTGCCGGACCAGGATTACGGCCGCCGCGAGTCCATCTTCGTGCCGTTCTTCGGCATTCCCGCCGCCACCATCCCCGCGCTTGCGCGCCTCGCCAAGGTCGCCGGCGCAAAGGTGGTGCCCTG
>DAIMZB010000088.1:0-6751 GCA_036734185.1 Thiobacillaceae bacterium
GTACTACGACCCGCTGCGCGAGGAAATCCACGATTATTTCAACGGCGTGGCGGACTGCAAAAAGAAAATCCTGCGCATGATCGGCGACCCCGCGACCCGCTACCGCGAAGACCCCGTGCGCATGCTGCGCGCGGCGCGCTTCGCCGCCAAGCTCGATTTTCACATCGACCCCGCCACGCGCAAACCGGTGGCGGAGCTGGCCCCGCTGCTCGACAACGTGCCGCGCGCGCGCATTTTCGACGAGGCGGTGAAGTTGCTGATGTCGGGCCATGCCCTGCGCGGCGTGCACCAACTGCGCGCCGAGGGCCTGCACCACGGCATGCTGCCGCTTCTGGACACCATTCTCGACGACCCGCAGGGCAAGCGCTTCATCGAGGCCGGCCTGAAAAACACCGACGAGCGCATCCATGCCGACAAGCCCGCTTCGCCCGGCTTCCTGTTCGCCTGTCTCCTGTGGCCGCAGGTAAAACGGCGCTGGCAGGACATCGAGGCTGGCGGCGAACGGCCGATCCCGGCGCTGTTCCTCGCCATGGACGAAGTGCTGGAGGCGCAGCGCGAGCTGCTCGCCATTCCGCGCAAGCTCGACGGCATGATCAAGGAAATCTGGGCGCTGCAGCCCCGCTTCGAGCAGCGCTCGGGGACGCGCCCCTTCCGCCTGCTGGAGCACCCACGCTTTCGCGCCGGCTACGATTTCCTGCTGATTCGCGCGGAAAGCGGCGAACTGCCGCAGGAACTCGGCGACTGGTGGACCGAATTCCAGGACACGGACGAGAACACGCGCAAATCCATGCTGCTCGCGGACACCGGCGCCAAGCCCAGACGCAAGCGGCGGCGCAAGCCCAAGAGCGCAGCAGCCGAGACATCCGCATGATGGTCACGAGCTACATCGGCCTCGGCGCCAATCTTGACGATCCCGCCGCGCAGGTCGAACTGGCCATCGGCGAGCTCGCCCGCCTGCCGCAAAGCCGGCTGATCGCGCGATCTTCCCTGTATGCATCGGCACCGGTGGGCTATGCCGCACAGCCCGACTTCATCAATGCCGTGGCCGCGCTGGAGACCCGGCTGTCGCCGCGCGCCCTGCTCGAGGCCATGCTCGGCATCGAGCACCGGCACGGCCGCAACCGCACCTTCCGCAACGCGCCGCGCACGCTCGACCTGGATTTGCTGCTGTATGGCGATGCGAATTTCCATGAGGAAAACCTGACCCTGCCGCACCCGCGCATGCATGAGCGCGCCTTCGTGCTGCTGCCATTGCTCGAAATCGCGCCCGACCTCGTCCTTCCCGGCCACGGCTCTGCCGAACTCCTGCTTGCCCTGTGCGGCAACCAGTCGGTGCACCGCTACGACCCGCCACTCGTGATGGCAGGGGGCGCTGCATGATGCCGCGTCCGCGCTTTCGCCATATCGTGGTCGAAGGGCCCATCGGCGTGGGCAAGACCAGCCTCGCGCGCAAGCTTTCCGAGCACCTTCAGGCCGAGCTGCTCCTGGAGAACGCCGCCGACAACCCCTTCCTGCCGCGCTTCTACCAGGACCCGAAAAGATATGCGCTGGCCACCCAGCTGCACTTCCTATTCGACCGCGCCAGGCAGGTGAGCCAGCTCGCCCAGGGCGACCTGTTCCGCCACAGCATCGTTGCCGACTTTCTGCTCGACAAGGACCGCCTGTTCGCCAAGCTCAACCTGGAAAACGACGAATACGAACTGTACCGCCGGGTGTACGACGACCTCGCCCTGCAGGCGCCGGCGCCCGACCTCGTGATCTATCTGCAGGCGCCGCTCGAGAAACTGCGCGAGCGCGTCAAGCGCCGCGGCATCGACTATGAACAGGGCATGAGCGGAGACTACCTCGATCGGCTTGCCGCGACCTATAGTGAATTCTTCCACCACTACGATGCCGCGCCCGTGCTCATGGTCAATAGCGAAAACCTCAACTTCGTGAACAGTGCGGGCGACTTCGAACTGCTGCTGGAGCGCATGGAAAAGATGCGCGGTCCGCGCGAATTTTTCTCGAGGGCGGCATGATGGACGCCAAGCCCGTCACCCTGAGCACGCTCAATACGATGCGGGAGCGCGGCGAGAAGATCGCCGTCCTCACCGCCTACGACGCCAGTTTCGCGCGCCTGATGGACGAGACCGGCGTGGACATCGTGCTGGTCGGCGACTCGCTCGGCATGGTGGTCCAGGGCCACGCCTCGACCCTGCCGGTGAAGCTCTCGGAAATGTGCTACCACACCCGCTGCGTCGCGCGCGGCGTGAAGCGCGCCTTCATCATGGCCGACCTGCCCTTCGCCACTTACCAGCAGAGCCCCCAGCAAGCCTATGCATCCGCCGCCAAGCTCATGGCGGCCGGCGCGCACATGGTCAAGCTGGAAGGTGGCGCAGTGATGGTGGAGACAGTGCACTTCCTGGCCAGCCGCGGCATCCCGGTATGCGCGCACCTCGGGCTGCTGCCGCAATCGGTCAACCAGCTGGGGGGCTACAAGGTGCAGGGGCGCGAAGAGGCCGACGCAAAACAGCTGCAGGCGGATGCGCTTGCCATGCAACAGGCAGGCGCCGGCATTCTCCTGCTGGAAGCGGTGCCGGCGAAGCTCGCTTCCGCGGTAACCGCTTCGCTGTCCATACCCACCATCGGCATCGGCGCGGGCCCGGATTGCTCGGCCCAGGTGCTGGTGATGTACGACATGCTGGGGCTCTATCCGCACGCGCCCAAGTTCTCGAAAAATTTCATGCAGGACGCCGGCAACGTCGCGGCCGCATTCGCTGCCTACGTGCAGGCGGTCAAGGCCGGCGCCTTCCCGGGCGCCGAGCACGGATTCTGATGCAAATCCTGAAAAGCGCTGCCGAGCTCGCGCTCTGGAAGGCAGCACATCCGGACTGCGCTTTCGTCCCGACCATGGGCAATTTGCACGAGGGCCATGTTTCGCTGGTGGCCCAGGCGCGCCTCTCCGGCTTGCCGGTGGTTGCCAGCATATTCGTCAATCCCCTGCAGTTCGGTGCGGGCGAGGATTACGAGCGCTATCCGCGCACCTTCGAAGCAGACTGCGAAAAATTGCAGGCGGCCGGTTGCGCCGCGGTGTTCGCGCCCGCGCTTGAAGACATCTACCCGCAACCGCAGGCTTTTTATGTCGAGCCGCCCGAACAGGCGAATGAGCTGTGCGGAAAATTCCGCCCCGGCCATTTTCGCGGCATGCTCACCGTGGTGCTGAAGCTGCTGAACCTGGTGCAGCCGCGCATGGCGCTGTTCGGCAAGAAGGACTACCAGCAGCTTGCACTGATCCGCGGCATGACCGAACAGTTGAACCTGTCCATCCGCATCGAGGCCGGCGAAACCGTGCGCGCGGCGGACGGCCTTGCCCTGTCCTCGCGCAATGGCTATTTATCAGAGACGGAACGGCAGGAAGCGCCCCGGCTCCACCAGAATCTGAAACTGATCGCCGACGCCCTGACGCTGGGCCGGCGCGATTTCGAGGAACTCGAGGTGCAGGCGCTGGATGCGCTCTACCAGCATGGCTGGAAGGTCGACTATGTCAGCATCCGCCGCCGCGATCTTTCCCTGCCCGGCGAAAACGATGCGCGATTCGTCGTCCTGGGCGCGGCCTGGCTGGGCAAGACCCGCCTCATCGACAATATCGAAGCCGGGCATTAGGCCAATAAACAGGCAAAATCTCTTATAATTCAGCTTTATAGATTCATCGGGAGCGCCGTATGACCCGAACCATGCTGAAATCCAAGCTCCACCGCGTGCATGTCACGCACTCCGAGCTGCATTACGAAGGCTCCTGCGCCATCGACGAGGCCCTGCTCGAAGCTGCCGACATCCGCGAGTACGAACAGATCCAGATCTACAACGTCAGCAATGGCGAGCGTTTTACCACCTACGCCATTCGCGCCGAGCGCAACTCCGGCGTCATTTCCGTGAATGGCGCCGCTGCGCACAAGGCCGAGCCGGGCGACATCGTGATCATCGCCACCTACGCGCAATACAGCGAGCTTGAGCTCGCGCGCTACGCCCCCAACCTGGTGTACGTGAACCCGGAAAACCGCATCATCGGGACCCGCAACAACATCCCGGTCCAGGCAGCCTGATTCTGTACAGCCCGCATGACAAACGCCCCGGCAATCGGGGCGTTTTTGTTTGATGGCGTTTGCGCAAGGATTCAGTTTATAAAGCTTCCCGTCGCCAGATAATGCAAAGCCTGGGCGTGCACATCGCGCGCCCACAGCATGCCGAAATGACTGTGCCGCACAATCAGATGCTGCGTTACCTCTTGCGTCCGTGTTTCCGCCACGCTGACCGTGCCGTCGTGGGGTGCCGGCAGGCCGTGGGCCACCAGCGCGCCAAGGCCGGTGCGCCGTTCGCCTGCAATCACGCCAAGCGGCAAACTGCCGGGCCAGCGCGGCCGTTCGCCCAGCAAAGCCCTGAACGTTTCTTCGCCCATCATCCATCGGCCCAGTTGCCATTGCCCCAGGTGCCATCGACCCAGTGCACGCGCGGCATGGCTGCCCGCCAGCGGCGTGCCCAGCATCAAGACCTGGCCGTCCTCAGGCAGACCGCCCTGTTCAGCCAGGTGGCACAGCAGCAGGCCGCCGAGGCTGTGTCCGATCAGGTGTACCGTCCCCGGCTCCAGCTGCCTGATCTGCGCATGCAGCCGCAGTGCGCTGCGTGCAAGGGAGTGCCGCGTGGGATAGCGAAAAAAGCGCACGTCATAACCGGCGCGCCGCAGCGATCGTGCCAGCGGAAAAAACTCCAAGCCATTCATCCACAGGCCATGTATGAGAACAACCGTTTTCCTGTTCACAAAGGATCAATTGCCAAATTGTTAATGGTAAATGAGTCAAACGAGGCAATTCCCACCTCGATGGAGAAGAATGGCAACGACAATGTCTTCCTAGAAAGACGTTCATTTTGCATTCCTCTCACACACATCGATTATTTGGATCAGGACGATGGGTTGCTCTGGATCCGAAAAGCTTCAATCTCAAGCTCCTCTGACTACCGATTGGGATAATTGAAGCCTTTCTAATCTGGAGCGTCCAGACCAAGGAAAAGGATAACAACAAGTTTCTGGACAAAGATGGAACCGCAACGCTGAGGGCGGAGGAAAACCCGGCCTTTGAGTCTAAAAGGCGGGAATCGACGAACCATACGAATCGCTGAAGATACAGTCCGCGCTGACAAAGAATAAATTTCTGCCCAGGGAACGCCAGTGTCAATCACTCATGAAAGCATCTCCGCATCCAGAGGCAGTTCGACTACGAAGTCATTTACAGGCATGGTCCGACAAGACTGCGCCCAACGCCTGATAGAAGAAATGAAGAACCGAAAAAGGCAAGTGGAAGCAGCCAGCGAGAACCCTTTTGCTTTAACCTGTGCGGCTACAGCAACCAGGAAAATCGCAGCGAAAATTCCGGTACCGACCAGGTAGCCTAAGTTCAAGGACATCGAGACGGCATCGCCGCCAGTTTCACCAAGCGTAGTGGCAATAATCTTGATGAGCCAAAATCCAAGTGTAACTTCGGGGACTTTGGCCAAAGCGTGTTCAGTGGGGTTCTTCATGGGGGTTTCTCCCGCGTCAGATACTACCTTGGAGTGCATGGGGGGTTAGCAAAGGGGCATAGCCTTCTTGCAATCAGGCCGACCTAGCGCGCAGCACGCAACCTCCCCAGCACCCGAAAAGCACAATGAATACTATTGATAAAAAGTTAATATTCTCTACTCCTGAAGGAAAAATATCCTTGAATGGGACTAAACAGCATTGGATTACAATTAGTCAGGCTGTTTTTGATGTTAGAGTCGCAAACCATACTTTATGTAAATTTAAAAAATCATTAAGAGCGAAAACCAATCCAGAAGGTCTTATTAGTTGATCAAAAATGGTATTAACCATAAAAGGCTTGCTTCTTTAATTGCGCTACTCATCCTTGCAAGCTGTTTTTGCGCGAATGCCGACGAGGCAAAGATGGCAATCCCGGAAGGCAGATCGGCCTCTTTACTCGATGAGCAGTCACTCTCCATCAGCATCGGTATTGGCTATGAACGTGGCACGGCCAATGAATATGTCTATATCGGAGCATTAACCGGGCTGGATTGCTTGCTGTTATTGGGTTTTCTGGATTTTGTCGGACTTGCTTGGAAGTCCTACTGGTGCCGGGAGGGGGACTCGAACCCCCACAGTGTTACCACCGGCGGATTTTGAATCCGCTGCGTCTACCGATTCCGCCATCCCGGCAAGGATGCGTGAAGCCGGGCATTATCGCCCAAAGGCTTTGGGCCGGGCAAGGCGCAGACCTTATAATGCCGTGTTTCCGATGCAGCACGCCCGTGCCCCATGCGGCTCTCCGACTTCGACTACCACCTGCCCGACGACCTGATCGCCCAACATCCTGCCGCCGAGCGCGCGGCCAGTCGCCTGCTGCATGTTGACGGCGCGCAACTGGCCGACCGCATGTTTGCCGATCTGCCGGGGTATTTGAAGGCAGGCGACGTGCTGGTATTCAACGACACGCGCGTGATCAAGGCGAGGCTGTTCGGCCAGAAAACCACTGGCGGCCAGGTGGAGGTGCTGGTCGAGCGTTTGTTCAACGATCATGACGCCCTGGCTTTCTTGCGCGCCAGCAAGACGCCCAAACTGGGCGCCCGCATCCTGATCAACGATGAAGTCGAGTTAGAGGTGCTGGACCGGGAGGGCGACCTGTTCCGGTTGCGCTGCCATGCCGGCCCCGGCTTGCTGGACGTGCTCGACCGGCATGGC
>DAIMZB010000089.1:0-6739 GCA_036734185.1 Thiobacillaceae bacterium
CATGGGCGTGGGCCTGCCCTATGCCATGGGTGCGCAGCTCGCGCACCCGGATGCGACCATTGCCTGCATCACCGGCGAATCGAGCATCCAGATGTGCATTCAGGAACTGTCCACCTGCAAGCAGTACCGCCTGCCGGTGAAGATCGTCAACCTGAACAACCGTTACATGGGTATGGTGCGGCAGTGGCAGGAATTCTTCTATGGCAGCCGTTACGCCGAGTCCTACATGGAATCGCTGCCCGATTTCGTCAAGCTGGCGGAGTCCTACGGCCATGTCGGCATGAAGATCGAAAAGACCGCCGATGTCGAGGCTGCGCTCAAGGAAGCCTTCTCGCCTGCGCTCAGAGAGCGTCTGGTGTTCATGGACTTCATCACTGACCAGACCGAGAACGTATTCCCCATGGTCGAGGGCGGCAAAGGCCTGTCGGAAATGATCCTGGCGGAGGAACTCTGACATGCGCCATATCATTTCCCTGCTGATGGAAAACGAATCCGGCGCGCTGTCGCGCGTGGCCGGCCTGTTCTCGGCGCGCGGCTACAACATCGAGTCGCTCACGGTCGCGCCCACTGAGGATGCCACGCTGTCGCGTATGACCATTGTGACGGTGGGTTCCGAGGACGTCATCGAGCAGATCATCAAGCAGCTCAACAAGCTGGTTGATGTGGTCAAGGTGCTTGACCTGACCGAGGGCAGCCACATCGAACGCGAGCTCATGCTGGTCAAGGTGCGCGCCGCCGGCAAGGAGCGCGAGGAGTTGAAGCGCATGGCGGACATCTTCCGCGGGCGCGTCATCGACGTCGCCGACCTGACCTACACTATCGAGCTGACCGGCACCGGCACCAAGCTGGATGCTTTTCTCGAGGCGATCGACCAGAGCGCGATCCTCGAAACCGTGCGCACCGGCGCCTCGGGCATCGGCCGCGGCGACCGCATTCTCAAAGTCTGAATTCAAACCTAGCTAGCAAGGAAACCATCATGAAAGTCTATTACGACAAGGACGCCGACCTTTCCATCATCAAGAAGAAGAAGGTTGCCATCATTGGCTACGGTTCGCAGGGCCACGCCCATGCCAACAACCTTCAGGATTCCGGCGTCAAGGTGACGGTGGGCCTGCGCAAGGGCGGCGCTTCCTGGGACAAGGCCAAGAAGGCCGGCCTCAACGTCAAGGAAGTCGCGGCCGCAGTCAAGGAAGCCGATGTGGTCATGATTCTGGTCCCGGACGAGCAGCAGTCCGCGCTGTACTATGGCGAGATCGAGCCCAACCTGAAAAAGGGTGCCGCACTCGCTTTCGCCCACGGCTTCAATATTCATTACAACCAGGTCGTGCCGCGCAAGGACGTCGACGTGATCATGATCGCGCCCAAGGGCCCCGGCCACCTGGTGCGCTCCACCTACAAGCAGGGCGGCGGCGTGCCTTCGCTGATCGCCGTGTACCAGGATGTGTCCAAGAAAGCCAAGGATCTCGCGCTGTCCTACGCGGCGGCTAACGGCGGCACCAAGGGCGGCGTCATTGAAACCTCCTTCCGCGAAGAGACCGAAACCGACCTGTTCGGCGAGCAGGCCGTGCTGTGCGGCGGCTGCGTGGAGCTGGTCAAGGCCGGCTTCGATACCCTGGTGGATGCCGGCTACGCGCCCGAGATGGCCTATTTCGAGTGCCTGCACGAGCTCAAGCTCATCGTCGACCTGATGTACGAGGGCGGCATCGCCAACATGAACTACTCCATCTCCAACAACGCGGAGTATGGCGAGTACGTGACCGGCCCCAAGGTCATCAACGACGAGTCGCGCTGGGCCATGAAAGAAGCCCTTGAAAACATCCAGAACGGCAACTATGCCAAGCAGTTCATACTGGAAGGCCGCACCAACTATCCGGAAATGACCGCGCGCCGCCGCCTCAACGCCGAGCACCCGATCGAGGGGGTCGGCGCCAAGCTGCGCGGCATGATGCCCTGGATCGGCAAGAACAAGCTGGTTGACCAGTCCAAGAACTGATTGAAGCCATCCGGCTTCCCAAGAGGCACAGAGACACAGAGAGTTTTTTCTGTGAAACTCTGTGCCTCATTGTTTCCAGGGGCAAGAATTGAGAAACTATCCTTTTCTGATCATTTCCGGCACCGCCTGAAACCGGCACATGCTTGATTTCAAACACAGCAAGGGTGAATTCGGCGGGTCGCGCATGCGCGACCGCGGCATTTACGTCCTGCCCAACCTCTTTACCATCGGCGCCCTGTTCGCTGGCTTCTATGCCATCGTGCAGGCCATGAATGCCAGCTGGGAGCATGCAGCCGTGGCGATTTTCATCGCCATGGTGCTGGACGGCCTCGATGGGCGCGTGGCGCGCATGACCGGCACGCAAAGCGCCTTTGGCGCGGAGCTGGATTCGCTTTCCGACATGGTCTCCTTCGGCGTGGCGCCTGCGCTCATCATGTACGTGTTCGCGCTAAAGGGGCTCGGCAAGTTCGGCTGGATTGCCGCTTTTGTGTACTGTTCGGCGGCGGCGCTCAGGCTCGCGCGTTTCAACACCCAGCTTGAGGTTGCCGACAAGCGGTTTTTCCAAGGCCTGCCTTCGCCAGCGGCAGCCGCGCTGGTGGCGGGTTTTGTCTGGGTCATGATTGAGTATCGGCTTGCCGGCGCGGAGGTTGATTGGCTGGCTTCGGCCGTCATTCTCTTTGCCGGCATCAGCATGGTGACCAACCTGAAGTATTACAGCGGCAAGGAAATCAATCTCAGGAAAAGCGTGCCCTTCTTCGTGGTCCTGCTCATCGTGCTGTTCTTCATCCTGGTGTCGACCAGCCCGCCGGAAGTCCTGCTTATCATGTTCGCGCTCTATGCGCTGTCTGGCTACGCTTACGCAACATGGAACTGGCTGCATCGCAGGGAAAAGACGGCAGGGCACTTGCCAGAAGAGAAAAAATAAATACAATTTAGACCATGTCTAATGTGGCTTCCCCCTCCTACGCCATCTGCCTGTCGAACATGCTGTTCGGCACCCTGCTGCTGCGCAAGCAGTAGACGCCGCCTTATTCCCCTCCAGATTTGTACCCGAGCCCCGCATGAGCGGGATTGAATTCCGTTACCCGGCGTGTGCCAGGAGAACAGCATGACTGACCGTTTATACATTTTTGACACGACCTTGCGCGATGGCGAGCAAAGCCCCGGCGCGTCCATGACCAAGGAGGAGAAGCTGCGCATTGCGCGCCAGCTGGAGAAGCTCGGCGTAGACGTGATCGAGGCCGGCTTCGCCGCCGCCAGCCCTGGCGACGCAGATGCCATTCGCGCCATCGCCGAAGCCATCCAGGACTCGACCGTGTGCTCGCTTGCGCGCGCCAACGAGCGCGACATCCGCGCCGCGGGCGAGGCCATCAAGCCGGCCAAGTCCGGGCGCATCCACACCTTCATCGCCACCAGCCCGATCCACATGGAGAAGAAGCTGCGCATGCAGCCCGACCAGGTGGTCGAGGCCGCCATCAAGGCGGTCAAGCTCGCGCTCGAATACACAGACAACGTCGAATTTTCCGCCGAGGACGCGGTGCGTTCGGAGATGGACTTCCTGTGCCGCATCTTCGAGGAAGTCATCAAGGCCGGCGCCACCACCATCAACGTGCCGGATACCGTGGGCTATTCCATTCCCGCGCTGTGGGGCGAGCGCATGAAGCAGCTCATCGAGCGCGTGCCCAATTCGGGCAAGGTGGTCTGGTCCACCCACTGCCACAATGACCTCGGCATGGCTGTGGCCAACTCGCTCGCCGCGGTGATGAACGGCGCGCGCCAGGTCGAGTGCACCATCAATGGCCTGGGCGAGCGTGCGGGCAATGCCTCGCTGGAAGAGATCGTCATGGCCGTGCGCACGCGCAAGGACGTGTTCCATTGCGACAGCCGCATCGATACCAGCCAGATCGTGCCTGCCTCCAAGCTGGTGTCCACCATCACCGGCTATCCGGTTCAGCCCAACAAGGCCATCGTGGGGGCGAATGCCTTCGCGCACGAATCCGGCATCCACCAGGACGGCGTGCTGAAGCATCGCGAAACCTATGAAATCATGCGCGCCGAGGATGTGGGCTGGACCGCCAACCGCCTGACCCTGGGCAAGCTCTCCGGCCGCAATGCCTTCAAGACCAAGCTCGGTGAGCTGGGCATTGTGCTCGACTCGGAAGAGGCGCTGAATGCCGCCTTCGCGCGCTTCAAGGACCTCGCCGACAAGAAGCGCGAGATTTTCGACGAGGACCTGCAGGCCCTCGTTTCAGACGAAGGCTATATCGCCGAGCACGAGCGCTTCAAGCTGATGTCGCTGAAAGTCTGCTCGGAAACCGGCGAAGTGCCCCATGCCCGGCTCATCATCACCGACGAAGGCGCTGAGAAAGTTGCCGACAGCAACGGCTCCGGACCGGTCGATGCAACCTTCAAGGCGCTGGAGTCGGTGGTCAACAGCGGCGCCGACTTGTTGCTGTATTCCGTCAACAACATCACCAGCGGCACCGACGCGCAGGGCGAGGTGACCGTGCGTCTGTCGAAAGGCGGACGCATCGTCAACGGCCAGGGCGCGGATACCGACATCGTCGTGGCCTCGGCCAAGGCCTACCTGCATGCGCTGAACAGGCTGCACTCCAAGCTGGAGCGGGCGCACCCCCAGGTGTGACTGCCCGACTTCCTGTTAGACCGCCCCGACTTTGGACGGGGCGGTTTTTTTTGCGTATCCGATTGCCGCGAGGTAGAACACCACCGTCAGCGCGATTTCAGCGAGGGCCAGACTGGCGGCAGGCTGTGGATCCGACCAGGCGCGCATGACCCCTTCCGTGAAATAGATCAGGATGAACATCGAGGCCCACTGGTAGGTGTAGCGCCGGCCCTTGAGGATGCCCATGAGCGGCAGCAGGAGCGGCAACACCTTCAGCACAAGCCAGGAGCCGCCAGGTCTGAGCGGTGCAAGCCACAATTCCCAGGCGAGGCCCAGCAGGATCAGCGCGACGAGGCTGGCGCTGGCGATGAGGAGGAGGGTGCGGGCGGCAGGCAGCTTCATGCGGCGAGCTTCAGGGCGACTTCGGCCAGGCGTTTGCCCTGCGCGACGCAAAGCTTGCGCTCCTCTTCTGTCAGCGGCTTGTCATCCTGCGCGCCGGCAACATGGCTGGGACCGTAGGGCGTGCCGCCGCTGGCGGTGGTGTTGAGTTCGGCGAGCGTGTAGGGCAGGCCCAGCACGATCATGCCGTGGTGCAGCAGCGGCAGCATCATCGAGACCAGCGTGGTTTCTTGGCCGCCGTGCATGCTGGCGGTGGAAGTGAAGACGCACGCCGGCTTGCCGACAAGCGTGCCCTGCATCCAGAGGCCGCCGGTGCCGTCGAGGAAATACTTCAGCGCGGCCGCCATGTTGCCGAAGCGCGTGGGGCTGCCGAGCGCCAGTCCGGCGCATTCCTCGAAATCGCGCAGTTCGGCGTAGGGCGCGCCCTCCGGCGGGACGGCCGGCTCGGCGGTTTCGGTTCGCGGCGCGACCTTGGGCACGGTGCGGATGCGCGCAACAGCACCCGGCACGGACTCGATGCCGCGGGCGATCAGGCGGGCCATCTCGGCAACGCTGCCGCCCTGGCTGTAGTAAAGAACAAGTATGTCGCTCATCGGCTGCCTTTGCTTCGACAGGGTCAAAAATGGAACGGCCAGTCAGGCTGTCGGGGCTGCACTGGCTGTGAATTAGAATGGGGGATTCTACTTTGAAGCGGAGCGATGTCGTGCTTTCTTGTGCGTTGGCGACGATGGGGTTCGTGGTTGGCTGGTTGCTGATTCTGGCCTGGCATGCCTGGGCAGGCGGGACGCCGGCATTGCTGGCAAACGGCCTGGCCTATGCGGTCCTGGCCGGCTATGCCACTGCGCTTGCCGGGCGCTGTGCCCCGAAATGGCATCCTGCGTTGAAACGCGTGGCCACGCTAATCGCATGCGCAATCCTGACAGGCGTTGATGTCGGCATCAGCGGCCTGCAGGGCGAAGCGGCGCAAAAAGCCTTTTTTGCCGCCTTGCTCGGCATTGCGCTGGTGGTCATGGCCGCGCGCCACCTGCCCGCGGGATTGCGGCAGGGCGTGCGCGGCAAGGACCGCGCTTAACCTCCGCCGCCGCCCGAGCCGACGCCGTGCGCTGCCTGCAGCACCAGCGCGTCGAACTCTGCGGCCGGCATCAGGTTCTTTTCCACCACGATGTCCTTCACCGGGCGGCCTGACTTTTCCGACTCCTTGGCGATTTCAGCGGCCTGCATGTAGCCGATCCTGGTGTTGAGCAGGGTGGCGAGGCCCACGCTCTGGTGAATGAAGAACGCGCAGCGCTCGCGGTTCACGACGATGCCCTTGAGGTTCTTTTCCGTCGCCGCGTTCATGGCGTTGGTCAGCCAGTCCATGGCGTCGAACAGCGCGGAGCCAATAGCCGGCATCATCACGTTCAACTCCAGCTGGCCGGCCTGGGTCATCAGCGCCACGGCGTGATCCTGTCCCAGCACCTGGAAGCAGACCTGGTTCAGCATCTCGAACATCACCGGATTGACCTTGCCCGGCATGATGGAGGAGCCCGGCTGCACCGCCGGCAGGGTGATTTCGCCGAGGCCCGTGCGCGGGCCGGAGGCCAGCAGGCGCAAATCGTTGGAAATGCGCGTGAGCTCCAGTGCGAGGCCGCGGATGCGCGCCGACAGGTCCTGAAGGTCGAGCATGGACTGCATTTGCGCGGCCAGGCTGCCGACGCGGATGGGGTCCCCCGTGAGTTTTGCAA
>DAIMZB010000090.1:0-2860 GCA_036734185.1 Thiobacillaceae bacterium
GTACAGGGTGGCTACTTCAAGGCAGCAACGCCCGAGGCCCTGAAAGACGCCAAGAGCGCTTTCCGCGTCGGCGCATTCGTGGAGAAGCCGGACCGCGCCACGGCCGAGAAATACCTGCAAGGCGGCGACTACTACTGGAACAGCGGCATGTTCGTGTTCAAGGCCGCGCATTACCTTGAGGAGCTGGGCAGGCTGCGCCCTGGCATCCTGGCGGCTGCCCGTGCAGCCTGGCGCGAGCGCAAAAGCGACCTCGACTTCTGCCGTCTGGACGCAGCCGCATTCGAGGCGTGCCCGTCCGAGTCAGTCGACTATGCCGTGATGGAAAAGACCCAGGATGCCGCCGTGATCCCCGTCGACATCGGCTGGAGTGATGTCGGTTCGTGGTCCTCGCTGTGGGAAACCTCGGAAGGACGCGATGTGCACGGCAATATCGTGCGCGGCGACGTGCTCCTGGAACAGGTCGGAAATTCCTATGTGCGGGCCGAAAGCCGCATGGTCGCAGCCATCGGCGTGGAAGATCTGGTCATCGTGGAAACCGCCGATGCGGTCATGGTCGCGCACAAGAACCAGGCCCAGCAGGTCAAGAAAATTGTCGAGCGCCTGCACTCGGGCGCGCGCGACGAGCACCTGAGCCATGTTCGTGTGTTCCGCCCGTGGGGCTGGTTTGAACAGCGCGATGCCGGCGAGCGTTTCCAGGTCAAGCGGCTCATGCTGAAGCCCGGCGCCAAGATTTCCCTGCAGTCACACCAGCATCGCAGCGAGCACTGGGTCGTGGTGAGTGGCGCCGCTCGCGTCACGCGTGGCGAGGACGTCGTCACGCTGCACGAGAACCAGTCCACCTACATCCCGGCAGGCATGGTGCACCGCCTCGAGAATGCCACGACAGAGCCCCTGCACATCGTCGAAATCCAGTCCGGCAGCTATCTGGGTGAAGACGACATCGTGCGGCTGGAAGACATCTACAAGCGCAGCTGATGCCCGTGAACGAACGATCAGGAGCGCATCCTCCCTTTATTCCGGCAGCGGCATGACTCAGGGCGCCGGCTCGAAACGCATCCTGGTTGTCGGCGGCGCCGGCTACATCGGCTCGCACATGGTCAAGCTGCTGCTGGGGGCCGGGCACGAGGTGGTCACGTTCGACAACTTGTCCACTGGCTGGCGCGATGCTGTCGTCGGGGGCGAGTTCGCGCATGCCGATCTTGCCGACCGTCCCGCGCTCGATGCAGTCTTCAAGCGCCACGCCTTCGATGGCGTGATGCACTTCGCCTCCTCCATCCAGGTGGGCGAGTCGGTTGCGAGGCCCGACCTTTATTACCGCAACAACTTCTGCAACACGCTCAACCTGCTCGATGCCATGGTGGCGCATGGGGTCAAGCGCTTCATCTTCTCGTCCACCGCGGCCATCTTCGGCGAGCCCGACCATGTGCCCATCGACGAGGCGCATGCCACGCGCCCCATCAACCCCTACGGCATATCCAAATGGATGGTGGAGCAGGCGCTGGCCGGTTATGACCGCGCCTTCGGACTCAAGTCCGTGTGCCTGCGCTATTTCAACGCCGCCGGCGCCGATCCCGAGGGCGAACTCGGCGAGCGCCACGAGCCGGAGACGCACCTCATTCCCCTCGTGCTGCAGGCTGCTTCAGACCGCAGGCACGAGATTGCACTTTTCGGATGCGATTACGACACGCCGGACGGCACCTGCATTCGCGATTATGTGCACGTCATGGATCTGTGCCAGGCGCACATGCTGGCGCTGGAGAAACTGGCGACGGGCGGGGAGAGCGACGCGTTCAACCTGGGCAACGGAAATGGGTTTTCGGTGCGCGAGGTGATCGAGGCGGCAAGTCGCGTGAGCGGCAGGAAAATTGCCGTGTTGGAAAAGCCGCGCCGCCCCGGCGATACCGCGCGTCTGGTGGCGGACAGCGAACGCGCGCGGCGCGTGCTTGGCTGGCGTCCGCAATTCGCCGCGCTCGACGTGATTCTTGATCATGCCTGGAAGTGGGAGCTGAAGCAGGGGCGGCCGTAGGCTGGCGCGCGCTTGCGGCGCGCCGGAAGCTATAATTGCCGCTATTCAACAGAGAGCCTTTTCATGTCAAAACGTGCTTTGATCACCGGCATTACCGGTCAGGACGGCGCTTATCTTGCAGAGTTTCTGCTCGAGAAGGGCTATGAGGTGCATGGGGTCAAGCGCCGCACTTCGCTGTTCAATACCGATCGCATCGACCATCTTTACCAGGATCCGCACGAGACTGGGCGCCGTTTCATCCTGCACCACGGCGACATGACCGATTCTTCCAGCCTGGTGCGCATTCTGCAGCAGGTTCGCCCGGACGAAATCTACAACCTGGCCGCGCAGTCGCATGTGGCGGTGAGCTTCGAGGAACCCGAATACACCGCCAATTCTGACGCCTTGGGCACACTCAGGCTGCTCGAAGCCATGCGCATCCTGGGCCTGGAAAAGAAAACCCGTTTCTATCAGGCTTCCACGTCGGAATTGTTCGGCAAGGTTCAGGAGATTCCGCAGAAGGAAACCACGCCCTTCTATCCGCGCAGCCCGTATGCGGTGGCCAAGCTTTACGCCTACTGGATCACGGTGAATTATCGCGAGGCATATGGCATGTATGCCTGCAACGGCATCCTGTTCAACCACGAGTCGCCGGTTCGCGGCGAAACTTTCGTCACCCGCAAGATCACGCGCGCGCTGGCCAGGATCAAGCTGGGTCTGCAGGACTGCGTGTACCTCGGCAACCTCGACGCGAAGCGCGACTGGGGCCATGCCAAGGATTACGTGGAAATGCAGTGGCTGATGCTGCAGCAGGAGAAGCCGGAGGACTTCGTCATCGCGACTGGCGTGTAGTAC
>DAIMZB010000090.1:2870-6666 GCA_036734185.1 Thiobacillaceae bacterium
GTGCAGTACAGCGTGCGCGACTTCGTCAATGCCGCTGCCGCCGAGCTGGGCATGAAGATGCGCTGGGAGGGCAGGGGCGTTGACGAGAAGGGGTATGACGCCAACGGCAGGTGCATCGTTGCGGTCGACCCGCGCTATTTTCGACCCACCGAGGTTGAAACCCTGCTGGGGGATGCTACCAAGGCAAAAGAGAAACTGGGCTGGACGCCGAAGATTTCCTTCGCTGAGCTGGTTGCCGAGATGGTGCGCGAGGACTTGAAATCGGCGGAGCGTGACGAGCTCATCAAGCGGCATGGCTACAAGGCCATGGACTACAACGAGTGATGGAGCCAGGCGCCCGGATCTATGTCGCCGGCCACCGCGGGTTGGTGGGGTCGGCAATCATGCGCAACCTGCAGGGCAAGGGGTGCCGCAATCTGCTGATGCGCACGCACGCCGAGCTTGACCTCACCAGCCAGGCGGCGGTCGATGCGTTTTTCGCGGCTGAAAAACCCGACTACGTGTTTCTCGCCGCCGCCAAGGTCGGCGGCATCCTGGCCAACAACGAATACCCCGCAGAATTCATCCGCGACAACCTCGCGATCCAGACCAACATCCTCCATGCCGCCTGGAAAAACGGCGTGAAGCGCCTCTTGTTCCTGGGGTCGTCGTGCATCTATCCCAAGTTCGCGCCGCAGCCTATGAAGGAGGAGCACCTCCTGACCGGGCCGCTGGAACCGACCAACCGGCCCTACGCGCTGGCGAAAATCGCCGGCATCGAGCAGTGCTGGAGCTGCAACCGCCAGTACAAGACACAATTCCTGGCGGTGATGCCGACCAATCTCTACGGGCCCGGCGACAATTACCATCCGCAGAACTCGCATGTCATCCCCGCGCTGCTGCGCAAGTTCCATGAAGCCCGGGTTGCCAAGAACCCAAGCGTGACGGTGTGGGGCACCGGCACGCCCCAGCGCGAATTCATGTACAGCGAGGACATGGCAGACGCCTGTGTGTTCCTCATGGACCTGCCTGACGCGCAATTCGTTCCGCTGCTGGGCCAGGACCGCAACGACGGTCTGCCGCCGCTGGTGAATGTTGGCGTGGGCGAGGATTTGTCGATCGCCGAACTGGCCGCGCTGGTGAAAAAGGTGACGGGTTATACGGGCACGATCGAGTTCGACGCGTCCAAGCCGGATGGCACCCCGCGCAAGCTGCTGGACGTGTCGCGCCTGAGCGCGCTTGGTTGGCGGCCGGCGATGCCGCTGTCGGATGGCCTGCGCCTCGCTTACCAGTGGTTCGTCGATCGCGAAACGGGAAACAGCAACTGAAGGCCGTTCCTTACTGTTGCGCCGCCTTGATGCTGACTGCTTCCAGCACCCACTGCGTGCCGTCCTCGTCGGTGTAGCTCACACGTACTGGCAGCGAATATTTCTCGGGCGCGAGCCAAAGGTGCGTATCGCTGGGCTCTCCTGCGCGTGCAACGTGCAGTGTCTTCAATTCTCCGAGCGGCGTTCTCAGGGTTTCCGTGCCGAGCATACGATAGGGATAGCCTTTCACGCGCTTGCTGCCGGCCGCGACGATCAGCCCGTCATTGCTGCCTTGCGCGGCCATGGCCAATTGGTAGATCGAGCTTAATGGATCCTGCGCACCCGTCAGCAGCGGCATGCTGAGCGTGCGCGTGCCGCGCCTCGGGTCTGTCCGGATGGATTGAATGGCATTGCTGGCATAGTCGAATTCCAGGCTCTCCTTTCGGCCGGGGCCACGCTCGATTTCGTAGTGCTCGGGCATCAGGCCCAGCTGCCCGATGCGTCCGCTGCTTTTCTGGGTGATGCGCGCACTCACGAACAGGCTGGTGAGCCCGGTGGCCTGGGCCACGGCTTCCAGGCTGTAGCGCTGCCCGGACTGTTCCCAGACATGGGTCTGGCGCCCGCTCAGGACACCCTTGAGTTCGTAGACGATTTCGACGTGTGCGGGCAGGCTGCGAATGCGTTGTGCCGCCTGTGCCAGGATGGCATGCGGCTGGGCCGAGGGCGCAGCCGGCTCAGTCTCTGGAGCAGGCGGGGGCTGCGGTGTCTCGTCCGGGGGGATGGCGGCCACTTCGGGTGGCGGCGTTTCTGCGGCGGGTGGCGGCACGGGCTGAAGCGCTGGCGGGGGCGGCGCCTCGTGTCCCGCGGGCGCGACAGCGGCTTTGTCCGCCGCTTCAGGCTGCGGCTGCGGCAATGATTCCAGTTCCAGCGGCTCGAGGCGGGCCTCCAGTTCGGGAGCGCTGTCCATCCATGCCCGGGGGAATGTTCCCTCTGCCAGGAAGAACACGTGCAGGGCGAGCGAGATCGCGAGGCCGATCCAGAATGCCCGGCCGACCGTGCGCAGGCTCATGACGCCACGGCGCTCGGTGGGCGGGTTCATATGGCCTTGTAGTTCAGACGGACGAGCTGCTGTTCAAAAACGCCTGATTCTTCGCGCACCAGGATGCGCAAAGGCAGATAGTGGAGATCGGGCGCGATCCAGACCGAGATGGCATTCTCGTCGGGCTGCGCGATGCGCCGGTATTCGATGGTGTCAAACGAGCCTGCCGGCGTGTCGATGCGTCCGCCCGGGAGCTTTTCGTAGCGATAGCTGATGAGCTTGCGCCCGTTGCTGACGCTGAACTCCAGACGTGGGGGCGCGGCTCCTGCGAGCGTGAAGGCATACAGCTGGGTCAGCGCGTCCTGCGTGCCCTTGGGTAGATCGATTTGCTCGGTCTTGTCCTTGTAATGGTGGGTGAGCTGGCTGTTTGCCCAGTTGAATTCGGATGTGGCGGCTTTTTCCGGCGCGTTGCTGCGCACCTGCCGGTAGTGTTGGGGCACGAAGGTGCCGGACTCGATCGAGCCCTCGCTGGAGAGCGTGAGCATTGGCAGCAACAGCGAGAGCTTGTCGTCCGGCCGGGCGACGCTGGTGAGGGTATAGCGGTTGTCCGTGCGCTTGAAGTGGTCGGTGACGCTGCCGACAGACTGCCCGTTGAACATGAAACGGTAAACCAGTTCGAATTGCTGCGGGCTTTCTGCCCGAACAGCCATGGAGACGAGTGCAAGCAGCAGTGCGAGGGTAATTCTCATTTTCCGCCTCAGGGAGTGGCTAACACCGATTGAGACAAGCCATCTTCGCGCACGTTCACGCAGCCGTTCGAAATGGTCAACTTGCCTTCGGCAAACCAGCGCACTGCCTGCGGATAGATGCGATGCTCCTGCGCCAGCACGCGCGCAGCGAGCGAGTCGGCACTGTCGCCCGGCAGCACCGGCACGGCGGCCTGGACGATGATGGGGCCGTGATCGAGCGCGGCAGTGACGAAATGCACGGTGCAGCCGTGGATTTTCACGCCTTCCCTGAGCGCGGCCTCGTGCGTGTGCAGGCCGGGAAAAGACGGCAGCAGAGACGGATGGATGTTGATCAGGCGGCCAGCGTAGCGTTCGACGAAGGCCTTGGTGAGGATGCGCATGTAGCCGGCCAGCACGATGAGGTCGGCGCCGGCCTTGTCGATTTCTTCGATCAGTGCCGCGTCGAAGGCTTCGCGCGAGGGAAAGTTTTTGTGGTCCAGTGCGATCGTCGGGATGCCGCGCACGCGTGCGTGCTCGAGGCCGGCTGCATTCGGACGGTTGCTGATGGCCGCGGCGAACGTGACGGGCAGCCCGGCCTCCAGCAAAGCCTTGAAGTTGCTGCCGCGCCCGGAGAGCAGGACGACGACGCGCGTCACAGGATGATGACCTGTTCGCCCTGGCTCTGGCGAGAGACGGCCTGGCCAAGGGTGTAAACGGTTTCGCCGGCTTTTGCGAGTTCGGTC
>DAIMZB010000091.1:0-6432 GCA_036734185.1 Thiobacillaceae bacterium
GTCGAGCAGGCCCTGGGTGGGATGGGCATGGCGACCGTCGCCGGCGTTGACCACGGCGATGTGCGGGGCGACATGGCGCGCGATGAAATGCGCGGCGCCTGACTGTGAATGGCGCACGATGAACATGTCAGCGTGCATGGCGGTCAGGTTGGCCACGGTGTCGAGCACAGTCTCGCCCTTGGACTGCGAGGAAGCGGCGATGTTGAGCGTGACGACGTCGGCCGACAGCCGCTTGGCAGCGATGTCAAAGGTGGTGCGGGTACGCGTGGAAGGTTCGAAGAAGAGGTTGAAGATGGCCTTGCCGCGCAGCAGCGGGACTTTCTTCACATCGCGCTCGCCGACGTCCATGAAGGTTTCGGCGGTGTCGAGTATCTGGGTAAGAATGCGGGATGGCAGGCCATCCAGCGTAAGCAGGTGTTTGAGTTTGCCGTCGGGAGTGAGTTGCGGGTTGTCCGGCATGGATGTCAGGTGACGGTCAGCATGAGGAGGCCTTGTTCATTGCGACGCAATTGTACGTTCTGTTGCGGGTTTATTTCCAGTGCCAGACTGCAAAAATCCGGGCGAATGGGCAGTTCGTGGCCGCCGCGGTCGACCAGCACCGCCAGCCGGATGGCGCTGGGGCGGCCGTAGTCGAACAGTTCGTTCATGGCCGCCCGCACCGTGCGGCCGGTATGCAGGACGTCATCGACCAGCAGGATGGGCTGGTCTTCGACCACGAACGGGATGGCGGAAGGCTTGACCTCGGGGTGCAGGCCGATGCGGGAAAAATCGTCACGGTAGAAGGAAATGTCCAGTGTGCCCAGCGGCAGCATCGGTTTCAGTCGCCGGTGCAGTTCTTCCGCCACCAGGGCGCCGCCAGTATGGATGCCGACCAGGGCGGTGTCGGGCGTCAGCGTCGGGCGGATTTGCTCGGCCAGCCTGTCGAGCAGGCCGGCAACATCAGGCAGTGGCGCGTTCATCGAAAAAACCTTGCAGAATTTGTTGGGCGGCGAGGGCGTCCACGCCATGTCTCGATTCCGGGTGGCGCGATTTTACCCCCGGCTTCTTTACAGTTTTAATTTCGCTTTCCGCAATTACGCTGGTATAGCGCTCGTCATGCAGGAATACCGGCAATTTGTAGCGCGCCTCCAGTTCGGAAGCGAAGTTGCGCGCGGCGCGGGTCAACTCGTGCTCCGCGCCGTCAGGATGCAGGGGCAGCCCGACCACCAGCAGGCCCGGCTGCCACTCTGCGACCAGCGTGTCGATTGCGGCATGGCGCGCGGCGCGCGATTCGGCCTTGACGGTTGTGAGTGGGTGGGCGACACCGATTTCCAGTTCGCCGGAAGCGACACCCGTGCGTTTCACTCCATAGTCAAAGGCAAGCACCGTGCCGCGGCTCACGCGTGGCCGGCCTCGTCGGACAGGTTGGAAAAATCGATGCCCAGCAGTTTCATGGCCGCGGGCAGGCGTGCTTCCGGCGGCAGGTCGAAAATGACGTGCGGGTCAGCTTCGACGGAGAGCCAGGCATTCTGCGCGATTTCCTGTTCCAGCTGTCCGGCCGACCAGCCCGAATAGCCAAGCGATACCATGAACTTGGCCGGGCCATTGCCTTGGGCAACGGCCTCCAGTACGTCCTTGGAGGTGGTCAGGCTGACGTTGTCGGTGACGTTGAGCGTGGAGGAATAGGATTGCGGCGGCGTATGCAGCACGAACCCCCGCTCCTGCTGAACTGGGCCGCCCAGATAAACGATCTGGCTACGCAGGCCTTCCGGCAGGGAAAGTCCGATCTGCTCGAACAGCATGGACAGGTCGAGGTCGATCGGCCGGTTCACTACGACCCCCAGCGCGCCCTGGTCGCCGTGGTCGGCGATGTAGGTCAGCGTCCCGGAAAAGTTGGGATCTGCCATGCTGGGCATGGCGATGAGGAAGTGGTTGGTGAGGTTTACGGTGTCCATGATGCTTGGCGCATTCTAACTCCACGCTTCATACTGTGCATTGAGAGGCCGGAAAGTGAAATTAGTTCGTTTTATGATCGTTGCCTAAGCCCATGACTGATCTGGATATTTCGCTGGTCTGGTTGCGGCGGGACCTGCGCATGCACGACCACGCGGCGCTTTATCACGCGCTGAAATCGAGCCGCGCGGTGCACGCGGTATTCGTGTTCGACACTGACATCTTAGACGCTTTGCCATCGCGATCGGACAGGCGGGTCGAATTCATTCATGGCAGTGTTGCCGCGCTGAAGCGCGAGTTCGAATCGGCAGGTGCGACCCTGCATGTCCTGCATGGCCCGGCGCGCAAGCGGGTGCCGGAGTTCGCCCGCCAGCTCGGTGCGCAGGCGGTGTTCGCCGGCCGCGACTACGAGCCGCAAGCCATTCGCCGCGACGAGGCGGTGGCGCAGGCGCTAAAAGAGCCAGGCATCGATTTCCTGACTTGCAAGGACCAGGTGGTTTTCGAGCAGGACGAAGTGCTGACGCAGGCCGGGCGCCCGTTCGGCGTGTTCACGCCGTACAAGCAGGCCTGGCTCAGAAAACTCGACAGTTTTTATCTCAAGCCTTATCCGGTGCGCGCCTATCAAGACCGGCTGGCGAAAACTGCGCCCGCAGCCATGCCTTCGCTGGAAGAGATCGGCTTCATGCCGACCAATTTGAAGGAAATGGGCGTGCTGCCCGGTGAGGCGGGGGCAAGGCAGCTGTTCGAGGATTTTCTTTCCCGCATTCATCGCTACCGCGAAGCGCGCGACTTTCCGGCCGTGAAGGGCCCGTCCTATTTGTCGATGCATTTGCGCTTCGGCACGGTTTCCATTCGCGAACTAGCTGCGGCCGCGCACGGCATCGGCGGCGCGGGTGCGGAAACCTGGCTGTCGGAACTGATCTGGCGCGAGTTCTACCAGCAGGTCCTCTGGCATCACTCGCACGTCGCGGAGGGGCGCTGCTTCAAGGCGGAATTCGATGCCATCCGCTGGCCTGATCCGACAGGTCATTTCGATGCCTGGTGCGAGGCGCGAACCGGTTACCCGCTGGTCGATGCGGCCATGCGCCAGATCAATCAGACGGGCTACATGCACAACCGGCTGCGCATGGTCGCGGCGAGTTTTCTGGCCAAGGATCTGCTGGTGGACTGGCGAAAAGGCGAGCGCTACTTTGCCGAAAAGCTGATTGATTATGACCTGGCCGCCAATTCCGGCGGCTGGCAGTGGGCGGCGTCAGTGGGCTGCGATGCGCAGGCCTGGTTCCGCATCTTCAATCCGGTGACCCAGTCGGAAAAGTTCGACCCGCAGGGGAAATTCATTCGTCGCTATTTGCCGGAACTGGCATCCGTGCCGGAAAAGTTCATCCATGCACCGTGGATGATGCCACCTGCGGTGCAGCAGGAATGCGGCGTGGCCATCGGACGGGACTACCCCTCGCCGATCGTCGAGCACAAGCTGCAGCGCGAAAAGGCGCTGGCGCTGTACAAGGCGGCCAGCGCCGCCAAGCCTGACAAGGCTTAGGCGGCGTCGCGCACCAGATGGTGCGGCGGCGCGGAGCTGTCCTTGTTCTGGCCCGCGTATACGGTGAGGTGCGGAAAGGGGATTTCTATTCCGCGTGTGTCGAAAGCCAGCTTCAGCCGGCGCAGGAATTCGCGCCGCACCGTCCATTGCTGGATGGGTGCGACCTTGATGCGCATTCGAATTTTTACCGCCGAGTCGGCCCAGTTTTCCACGCCGGCCAGCTCAAGGTCTTCCTGGACGATGTCCCTGAAATTTTCGTCGGCGCGAAACTCGCCGGCAACTGCGCGAATGACGGAGAAAACTTCGTCCAGGCTTTCCCGGTAAGCTACGCCGATGTCGATGACGGCATAGGAGAAATCGCGCGTCATGTTGGTGACAACATTGATCTGGCCGTTCGGCACAAAGTGAACGCTGCCGTCATAGCCGCGCAGCCGTACATGGCGCAGAGTGACTTCTTCCACCAGCCCTGACTTGCCGGCGGCCTCGATCACGTCGCCGTGTCGAACCTGGTCTTCCAGCAGCAGGAAAAACCCGCTGAAATAGTCCTTTACCAGGCTTTGTGCGCCGAAGCCGATCGCCACGCCGAGCACGCCTGCGGTGGCAAGAATGGGCGCGATGGAAATGCCCAGTTCGGTGAAGACCAGCATACCCGCCACGACTGTGATCAACACATTGGCGGCATAGCGAAATACTCGGCTGAGTGTCTCCAGACGTTGTTTCTCCTGCAGGTTACCTTTGTGGCTGGCTACGTAAAGGCGGAAGCTGCGGATGCTTTTGTTGGCGAGCAGTTTCAGCACCCAGGCGCCAACCAGGATGATCGTGATATGGATGGCGCTGAAGGTCAGGGCGCCGAGCTTGGTGGCATCCGACAAATCAAGCAAGTTGAGTAGCGCTTCCATTTCTGCCTCCACAAAGTGGTTATTGGGGACGTGCGTCATCTCTGATGGCAACGGAATGCCCTTAAAAGTTCAGGCTCTTTTGAATGCCAGGCCTTTGTGGGATGTGCAGCGGCATGGATGACCAGGCAATTTTGACGACAGCATCTATTCTTAAAAACCAGACAACGACCCGTTTTTCCAAAAGGAGCATGTTGCTGCGGTCGGAGCCGCAGCCGAGGGCAAGCCATGGAACAAGAGGAAGATCCGCTGTGGTACAAGGATGCCGTTATCTACGAATTGCACGTCAAGGCGTTCTCTGATGGCAACGGCGACGGCATCGGCGATTTTTCTGGCTTGATTTCCAGGCTCGGCTATCTGCAGGAACTCGGGGTCAACACGCTGTGGCTGCTGCCCTTCTATCCCTCGCCCATGCGGGACGACGGTTACGATATCGCCGATTATCACAATGTGCACCCGGCCTTCGGCGACATGGAGGAATTCCGGAAATTCGTTGACGAAGCCCATCGCCGCGATATGCGCGTGATCACCGAGCTGGTGATCAACCACACTTCCGACCAGCATCCCTGGTTCCAGGCAGCGCGGCTGGCGCCGCCCGGTTCACCGAAGCGGGATTACTACGTGTGGAGCGACAGCGAGGCCAGGTACGCCGGCACGCGCATCATTTTTACCGACACGGAAAATTCCAACTGGGCCTGGGACGAGGAGGCGCGCGCCTTTTACTGGCACCGCTTTTTTTCACACCAGCCCGACCTCAATTTCGCCAACCCCCATGTGGTCGCTGCGTTGATGAAGGTGATGCGCTTCTGGTTCGACGCCGGGGTGGATGGCATGCGTCTGGATGCTGTGCCTTATCTGTGCGAACGCGAGGGCACCAGCAACGAGAACCTGCCGGAAACGCATGCCGTGATCAGGCACCTGCGCGCCGAGCTGGATCGGCATTACCGCAATCGCATGTTTCTGGCCGAAGCTAACCAGTGGCCGGAGGAAGTGCGCGAATATTTTGGCAGCGGCGACGAGTGCCACATGGCATACCACTTCCCGCTCATGCCGCGAATGTACATGGCGATCGCCCAGGAGGACCGCCACCCCATCGTGGAGATCATGGAGCAGACCCCGGACATTCCGGACAGCTGCCAATGGGCGTTGTTCCTGCGCAATCACGACGAGCTCACCCTGGAGATGGTGACCGATCGCGAACGCGACTATCTGTACCAGGCCTACGCTGCGGATTCCCGTGCCCGCCTCAACCTTGGCATCCGCCGCCGGCTGGCGCCGCTGCTGGACAACGACCGGCACCGGATCGAGCTGATGAACCTGCTGCTGATGACCATGCCGGGCTCGCCGATTCTTTACTACGGCGACGAGATCGGCATGGGCGACAACGTCCAGCTGGGCGACCGAAACGGTGTGCGGACCCCGATGCAGTGGAGCGGAGGGACGAACGGCGGCTTCTCGACTGTCGACCCGAATCGACTGTATCTCCAGCCGATTGACGACCCCGTCTACGGCTACGGCGCGGTGAACGTGGAATCGCAGCATCGCAATCCTTCGTCCCTGCTCAACTGGATGCGCAGGCTGATCGCGATGCGCAAGGGCTACCAGGCCTTTGGCCGCGGCAGCCTGGTGTTTTTGCGTCCCGGCAACCGCAAGATCCTGGCTTATCTGCGCGAGCACGCCGACGAGACCATCTTGTGCGTGGCCAATCTGTCGCGCGCGCCGCAGGCGGTGGAACTCGACCTGTCGGCGTTCAAGGGGCGGGTGCCGGTGGAACTGATGGGGCGCAGCCGCTTTCCTCCGGTTGGAGAGCTGCCCTACCTGCTTACCTTGAGCGGGCATGGTTTCTATGCCTTTCGCCTGGCGACGGATGTGGAAGCGCCGGCCTGGCACGAGGAGCGGCCGCTGGCGCCGGATTTGCCTGTTTTGATTCTTGGCGGCGCGGGCTGGCGAACGCTGTTTGGTCATGCGGGAGAAAGCGAAGGCTTCAACCAACTGCTGGCCGAGCGATCAAAGGCGCAATTGGCCCGCCAGGTGATCCCGCGTTTTTTCCGCGCGCAGCCGTGG
>DAIMZB010000092.1:0-6396 GCA_036734185.1 Thiobacillaceae bacterium
AAAGGCGGCTCCCAAGAAAAAAGCTGCTGCTAAGAAGCCTGCTGCTAAAAAGGCGGCTCCCAAGAAAAAAGCTGCTGCCAAGAAACCTGCTGCTAAAAAGGCGGCTCCCAAGAAAGCTGCTGCCAAGAAGCCTGCAGCAAAAAAGCCCGCGGCTAAAAAACCTGCAGCCAAAAAAGCGGCTCCCAAAAAAGCGGCTCCCAAGCCTGCCTCTGCTCCTGCAGCGGCACCGGCCACTCCCGCTTCTCCGGCTCCCATGCCGGTCATCAAGCCTTTCGGGCTCTAAAGTCAAGCCGGATTCGGCAAGACGGGGGGGCTTTTGCCCCCCCTTTTTATTTCTGTCCCTGCTGTCGCCAACCTACCGCCCGGCTTTTTGACGGGCCGTATGAATTAAAACGGGGGAGGCGCACCGCCAGTAGCGCGGCCAGGACGCAGGCGTAGATCAGTGGCTGGGTGATATCCTTTTTTACCAGCCACCAATAATGCACGACCCCGAGGCTGGCAATCAGGTAAATCAGGCGATGCAGACGCTGCCAGTTTCGGCCGAGCAGTTTCATCATGCGCTGGCTGGAAGTGGCTGCCAGCGGCAGGAGCAGGATGAACGCGCTGAATCCGACCGTGATGAATGGCCGTTTGATGATGTCCTTGGCGATGCTGGCCGGGTCGAAGAACTGATCGAGCCAAATATAGGTGGTGAAATGCAGACAGGCGTAGAAAAACGCGAACAGGCCGAGCATCCTGCGAAAGTGAAGCAGCCAGTTCCTGCCGGCTAGCCTACGCAACGGCGTGATCGAAAGCGTCAACAGCAGCCCGACTAGCGTCCAGGTGCCGGTGGAGCGGGTGATGAATTCGATCGGGTTGGCGCCCAGGCCATTAGCGAGCCCCATAAACACCAGGCGGACAAGCGGGAGAAGGCAAATCAGCCAGATCCCTGCCTTGGCCCAGACAACCTGGCGTCGAGTGAGCGTGACGGGCAGTTGCATTCAGAAGTATTTGCGCAAATCCATGCCGCGGTAGAGCTGGGCGACCTGCTCGGCGTAGCCGTTGAACATGGGCGTTTCGCGCTTGAAAAATTCGCCGATTCTGCGTTCCCTGGCCTGGCTCCAGCGAGGGTGGTCCACCTTTGGGTTCACGTTTGAGAAGAACCCGTATTCGTCCGGGGCGGCGCGCATCCAGGTGGTCACTGGCGCCTTCTCGACAAAGCGGATTTTGACGATCGATTTGGCGCTCTTGAAGCCGTATTTCCAGGGCACGACAAGCCGAATGGGCGCCCCGTTCTGGTTGGGCAGCACTTCACCGTACAGGCCCACAGCCAGCAGGGTCAGCGGGTGATTGGCCTCGTCGATGCGCAGGCCTTCCACATACGGCCAATCCAGAACCGAGGACCTTTGAAACGGCATCTGCCTCGGGTCGTGCAAGGTGACGAACTCGACGAACCTGGCGTTTCCGGTGGGCTCAACCTGCCGAATCAGTTCAGCCAGCGGAAATCCCACCCAGGGGATGACCATGGACCAGCCTTCCACGCAGCGCAGGCGGTAAACGCGTTCCTCCAGCGGGGCGAGTTTGAGCAGTTCGTCGATGTCATAGACCCTCGGGCGCTTGACTTCGCCTTCGACCGCTACCGTCCACGGCCGTGTTTTGAGGGTGTGCGCGTTTTCGGCCGGGTCGGATTTGCCCGTGCCAAACTCGTAGAAATTGTTATAGGTCGTGACGGACTCGAATGGCGTCTTGGCCTCATTGGTCGAGAAAGCGCCGGGCCGGATGCCGGGCAGCCTGGCCCCATGCGCCGGCGGGGCGGGAGCTGCCAACGCCGGGGCGGCAGCGAGCGCCGCCATCCCGGCCATGAACTGGCGACGGTTGAGATAAACCTCGCGCGGGGTGATTTCCGACGCCGGGATATCGGTAGGCTTGATGGTGCGCATGAGCATCTCCTCTTCGTCAAATCGGCCGTATGCCGAAAAACTTGCAATCGAAACTCGATTCCTTGTTAGGATTAAATGCCGCGAGATAAGTTGCCGCAGCCGCCAGGCCGGCCTTCCGGTTCCCCGCCGCCGACTTGTCTTCCGCGATTTTGACAGCTTACGCCTTGATATTGGGCCAGGGCGCCCAACCTGACGAACATAGCATGTAGTGTTTCAGCACCCTCACTTTTAAGACCCCCTTGCGGAGCAGCCATGGCAACCATTGAACTCAACAACGAGAACTTCGAGCAAACCATCACCGGCAATGACATTGTCATCGTCGATTTCTGGGCGCCCTGGTGCGGCCCCTGCCGCGCGTTTGCTCCCATCTACGAGGCGGCTTCCGAGAAAAACCCCGGCGTTGTGTTCGCCAAGGTCAATA
The DNA here is from genome assembly GCA_036734185.1 of Thiobacillaceae bacterium. Classification (GTDB taxonomy): domain Bacteria; phylum Pseudomonadota; class Gammaproteobacteria; order Burkholderiales; family Thiobacillaceae; genus UBA6918. Next base: position 2,341 of record DAIMZB010000092.1, read on the forward strand.
CCGAAGCTGAGCAAGGTCTGGCGGCTTCCTTCAATATCCGCTCCATTCCCACCCTGATGGTATTCCGCGAGCAGATCATCCTGTTCTCCCAACCCGGCTCGTTGCCGGCTTCGGCGCTGGACCAGCTGTTGGGCCAGGTCCTGGCCCTGGACATGGAACAGGTACGCAAGGAAATTGCCGGCCAGAACCAGCAAGCCTGATCCCGGCCCGGTCTGGGTCTTCGCGCTGTTGCTGGCGACGGCAACAGCTGCGCAGGCAGTTGATCTGGGCGGTTCATACAGCCTGCTGGTCGAGAATGACGTTTTCACCGGCAACGACCAGCACTACACCAACGGCCTGCGACTCTCCTACCTTTCCCGGCAGGACGACGTCCCGGACTACATCCGAAAATTTGCCGCGGCCTTGCCTTTCGTCGAACTGGGGGCGCGGCTGAGGGCCGGCTATGCGCTGGGCCACAACATCTACACCCCCAATGACATCAAGACTGCCGAACCCGTGCCCAACGAGCGGCCATATGCCGGCTACGTCTATGCCGGCATGGCGGTGGTCGCCGAGAGCGACAGCCGCTCCGGCGACATACTCGATACCTGGGAACTGGACATCGGCATGGTGGGACCTTCGGCACGCGGCGAAGAAGTCCAGAACAACTTCCACCGGCTGATAGGTTCGCCACAGGCGCGTGGCTGGGATAACCAGCTCAAGGACGAGCCGACCCTTTCGCTTACCCATGAGCGCAAATGGCGCCATCTTTGGCGCCATCCGGATTCCGGCCTCGGTTTCGACTTTACGCCGCATGTCGGCGGCAGCCTCGGCAATCTTTCCACCTACCTTAACCTGGGCGCGACTGTGCGTGTCGGACAAGGACTCGCGCGCGATTACGGCCCCCCGCGAATACGCCCCAGCCTGCCCGGCTCGGGGTTTTTTCTGCCACAGGAGGGGATCGGCTGGTATCTCTATGCCGGCGTGGACGGCCGTGCGGTGGCGCACAACATCTTCCTGGATGGCAATACCTTCAAGGACAGCCAGAGTGTCGACAGCAAAACGCGTGTGGGTGACCTGCAGATGGGGCTGGTGCTGACTTTCAGCACGGTGCAGCTTGCCTACACGTATGTCTACAGGACGCCTGAGTTCGAGGGCCAGAAGGCGGGCGACAACTTTGGCGCCCTGAGCATTTCCGCCAGATTCTAGGCACCCAGCCGTGAGATCGCCGGCCCAAGTGCATGCAGCAGGACGGCCGGCGAGACCGGCACGCGCTTTTCTGGCCAGGCGTTTTCGAATTCTGCGATTTCAAGGCCAATCAGTTCGCCCTCTGCCAGCACCTTGCAGAGGGCATTCAGTTCGCCAAGCGTGAAGCCGCCGGGCACGCGGTAATCCGTGGGCACGATGCCGGGCTCCAGCACGTCGCAGTCGATGTGCATGTAGGCAGGCCGTCCGCCAAGCGCGGTGCGGAGCTTCGCAAGGCAGTCCTCGCCGGGCTTGACCAGCCTGACCATGCCCGCATTCACCAGCGCCTGCTCCGCCGGGTCAAGGTCGCGGGCGCCAACCAGGATGAGGCTGGACAGCGGCAAGCCGTTCCCGAAACCGGAATCCCACAAGCCAGCCGGTCCCGACAGCGCCATGCCGCCCAGGTAACCGGTAGGGCTGGTCTCCGGCGTGTTCAAGTCGCCATGTGCATCCAGCCACACGACGCAGGCATCCGGCCGGTGTCGCATCACCACGGGCAGCGTGGCGAGTGCCGCGGCACAGCGGCTCAACGCCAAAAGCGGAGCCTGCCGACGCGCAAAAAACGTGTCCAGATGTGCAGCCAGTTCCCGCAAGGCGGGCTCGGCTTGGGCAAGCTGAATTTCATGACCTGCTTTCAGTGGAGTGCCGGGCTTGCCAATGGTCGTGAGGGGGATGCCCAGCTGTCTTGAGATTGCCTTGCCGACTGACACGGCGCCTGCCATCGCCAGCGGATTGTGGTCGCCTGCCAGGCCACGATAAGCCGCGAGGCCGATTTTCCGGGCGGTTGCGGCATGGCCCGGGCTGCAGGCGCCAAGGCATGCTTCCGGATTGGCGAAGAACAGCCAGCCAGTCGCCAGCGTCGCCGGCAGGGCAAGGAACCAGACCGGATTTGAAGTGAGGTAATTTCCAGCGAGGCCGATACAGAGGCCCAGTGTCACGCACAGCAAAAGCCAGAAAAGGCGAAGCTTGAGCGAGGCCTGTCCGGCCGTTTCCGAATGGGCGCTGGCGTTTTTATCCGGCATGGCTGGGCGGCCGCTTTTTCTGTCCGATCTTGGCGTCGAACCTTTTCCGCTCGATGACAAAGCGTTCGTGCCGGCCTTTCGAGATCAGGTCCAGGCCGTCGTGCGCTTCCACCGAAAACACCAGTTTGCGCCCTTCGACCGAAAGCAGTTCGACCGTGGCGCTGACTTCCAGCCCAGGCGGCGTGGCGGCTTCGTGGCTGACATCGATGTGGGTGCCGACCGTCTGCTCGTCTGGCCAGTCGAGGTGCGGGGTGACGCACTTGATACAGGCCCATTCCAGGAAGCCGACCAGAAAACCGGTGGCAAAGACCTCGGGCATGGCCTGGAACTCTTCCGCTTCCGGGTACAGTGCCGGCACGGTCTTCGACGGCGGCACCACGAATGTGTGCGTGTAACGGATGCCGGGCTTGAGTGATTCTTTCAAGAGGCTCTCTTTTCAGTCAGGTGTTCTTTCCCGCGATCTGCGTGGGCAGGCCGTCAATGCTGAGCTGGTTCTTGTCGAGCCAGTACTGCCGCACGCCGGCCTCGCCTTTCTTGCGCGACCACGCATTCAGTTCGTCGCGCTCGCCCAGGTGCTGATAGAGCGGCACGCCGAAGCCGCAAGACGTTTGCACCAGGTCCACGGACAAATCGAAAATCTGGCGCGCGCCGGGCAGGGGCGGGAAAAGCGCATGCAGCGGGTCCCATTCCGGATCGTTGAGGTGAACTGCCCGGGCGCGGCCATACAGGCGCAGGATCAGCGGCGGCCCCTCGAACGCACAGAACATCAGGGTCATGCGCGGGTCGGACAGGATATGGGCGGCGGTCTCGTTGCCGCTGCCGGTCAGGTTCAGCCAGGCTACGCGTTTGGGGTCGATCACGCGCAGGGTGTCCATACCTTTGGGCGAGATATTGACGCGGCTGTCCACGGCGGCGGTGCCGACGAAGAATATCCTCTGTTCCGCGATGAACTGGGTGTGCTGGTCGGACAGAGATTCGAAACGCTTGGCCATGCGGCTCCTCAAAGGTTTTGCTGCGCCTGGTCGAACAGGACGCGGAAGCTGTAGCCGTGCCGCTCGAAGCCCAGCGACTCATAAAATGCATGCGCCCGTTGCCGCTTGAGGTGGGAAGAGAGCGTTGCCTTGTAGCAGCCTTTCTCGCCGCAGATCTCAAGCGCATGCCGCATCATGAGCTTGCCTATCCCGCGTCCCTGCCAGGAGGGATCAACCGCAACATCTTCGATAACCCCGGAGGGCGCTCCCATGTGGCCGAGGTTATCCACGATAAGCAGGGAAAACGTTCCCACGACCCGTGAGTCGCAGACCGCGACGTAGATCTTGTAGTCAGGATAGCGCGCCATCCGTTCGAAGATGCGCTCAGCTTCGGCCACGGGAAGCGCCAACCCATCATCGTAATCAGGCTGGGCATATAGGCGGAGAACATCGGGGAGGTCAGCCTTGGATGCTGCCCGACAAGAAACAGAGCCGTTCATAAGCGAACCCTTCAGTCGCAGACAGCCTTCAATCTAACCAGTCAGGCCGGCCAAGACAAGGTCAGCCCCGGTTTTAAGGGAGGATTTCTTTCAGGAGCGGCAGGGTGATGCGCCGTTTGGTTTGCAGGCTGTAGCGGTCGAGGGCTTCGACGATTTGCAGGAGATGGCCGAGGTTGCGGCTAGTGCGGGTCAGCAGCCAGGCGGCGATTGCATTGTCGAGGTCGAAGCCCAGATCGCGGGCGTGCTTGATAAGCGCCGCCTGCATGTCCTCGTCGCTCAAGGGGGAAAGCCGGTAAATCAATCCCCAGCCCAGGCGGGTGCGCAGGTCTTCGCGCAGAT
>DAIMZB010000093.1:0-6395 GCA_036734185.1 Thiobacillaceae bacterium
GCGGTCGTTTCCGTCAGAACCTGCTGGGCAAGCGCGTCGACTACTCTGGCCGTTCGGTCATCGTGGTGGGCCCGCAGCTGAAACTGCACCAGTGCGGCCTACCCAAGAAAATGGCGCTTGAGCTGTTCAAGCCCTTCATCTTCAACCGCCTGGAAGTCATGGGGCTGGCCACCACCATCAAGGCGGCCAAGAAGATGGTGGAAGATGAAGAGCCGATCGTCTGGGACATCCTCGAAGAGGTGATCCGCGAGCATCCCGTGATGTTGAACCGCGCGCCCACGCTGCACCGTCTCGGCATCCAGGCTTTCGAGCCGGTGCTGATCGAGGGCAAGGCGATCCAGCTGCATCCGCTGGTTTGCGCGGCCTTCAACGCCGACTTTGACGGCGACCAGATGGCCGTCCACGTGCCGCTGTCGCTGGAAGCGCAGATGGAAGCGCGCACCCTGATGCTGGCCTCCAATAACGTGCTGTCGCCCGCCAACGGCGAGCCCATCATCGTGCCGTCTCAGGACATCGTGCTGGGCCTGTACTACATGACGCGCGAGAAGATCAACGCCAAGGGCGAGGGCAGCTTCTACGCCGACGTGGCCGAAGCGCGCCGCGCCTACGACAATCGCGCGGTTGAGCTGCACGCCCGCGTCACCATCCGCATCAAGGAGGCCAACATCGTCGACGGCCAGCGCGTGGAAACCGTCAAGCGCGTCGAGACCACCGTCGGCCGCGCCATCCTGTCGGAAATCCTGCCGCCCGGCCTGCCGTTCAGCTACATCGACAAGGCGCTGAAGAAGAAGGAAATCTCCAAGCTCATCAACGCCAGCTTCCGCCGTTGCGGCCTGCGCGAAACGGTGATCTTCGCCGACAAGCTGATGTACACCGGTTTCAGCTTCGCCACCCGCGCCGGCATGTCCATCGCAATCCGTGACATGCTGATCCCGAAGGAAAAATCCCCGATCCTCGAAGCCGCTGAAGCCGAGGTGAAGGAAATCGAGATGCAGTACACCTCAGGTCTCGTGACCCAGGGCGAGCGCTACAACAAGGTGGTGGACATCTGGGGGCGCGCCGGCGACGCCGTGGCCAAGGCCATGATGGGCCAGCTGGGCGTGGAGAAGGTCAAGAACCGCAAGGGCGAGGAAGTCACCCAGGAATCCTTCAACGCCATTTACATGATGGCCGACTCCGGTGCGCGCGGTTCCGCTGCGCAGATCCGTCAGCTGGCCGGCATGCGCGGCCTGATGGCGAAACCGGACGGCTCCATCATCGAAACCCCGATTACCGCGAACTTCCGCGAGGGGTTGAACATGCTGCAGTACTTCATTTCCACCCACGGCGCCCGCAAGGGTCTGGCCGACACGGCGCTCAAGACCGCCAACTCCGGTTACCTCACCCGCCGGCTGGTCGACGTGACCCAGGATCTGGTGGTGGTCGAGGACGATTGCGGCACCAAGGACGGCATGGCGCTGAAGGCGCTGGTCGAGGGTGGCGAGGTGGTCGAGCCGCTGCGCGAGCGCATTCTGGGCCGCGTCGCTGCAGTCGATGTCGTGAACCCTGAAACCCAGGAGACCATGATCGAGGCGGGCACGCTGCTCTCCGAAGACCTGGTTGACGCCATCGACGCCGCCGGCGTCGATGAAGTCAAGGTCCGCACCCCGCTCACCTGCAGCACGCGCTTCGGCCTGTGTGCCAAGTGCTATGGACGCGATCTGGGCCGCGGCCACCTGGTCAATGTGGGCGAAGCGGTCGGCGTGATCGCCGCGCAGTCCATCGGCGAGCCGGGCACCCAGCTCACCATGCGGACCTTCCACATCGGCGGCGCGGCTTCGCGTGCGGCGGCGGCCAGCCAGCTGGATGCCAAGTCGAACGGCACGCTGCGCTATTCCGCCACCATGCGCTATGTGACCAATGCCCGCCAGGAACTGGTCGCGATCTCCCGCTCAGGCGAGATGATCATCATGGATGATGCGGGTCGCGAGCGCGAGCGCCACAAGGTTCCCTACGGCGCCACCCTCACCGTGACCGACGGCGCCAAGATCAAGGCCGGTGCCGTTCTGGCCACCTGGGACCCGCATACCCGCCCGATCATTACCGAGTACACCGGCAAGGTGCGCTTCGAGAACGTCGAGGAAGGCGTCACTGTCGCCAAGCAGATCGATGAGGTCACCGGCCTTTCCACCCTGGTGGTGATCGATCCCAAGACCCGCAAGGGCGCAGCCGCCAAGGGCGTGCGTCCTCAGGTCAAGCTGCTGGACGAGGCGGGCAAGGAAATCCGGATTGCCGGTACCGATACCCTGGTCAACATCACCTTCCAGGTGGGCTCGATCATCACCGTCAAGGATGGTCAGGACGTGCATGTGGGCGACGTGCTGGCGCGGATCCCGCAGGAAACCACCAAGACGCGTGACATTACCGGTGGTCTGCCGCGCGTGGCCGAGCTGTTCGAAGCACGTTCCCCGAAAGATGCCGGCGTTTTGGCCGAAGTTACTGGTACCGTATCGTTCGGCAAGGACACCAAGGGCAAACAGCGCCTGGTGATCACCGATTTCGACGGCGTTGCCCACGAATACCTGATTCCCAAGGACAAGCACGTGACCGCCCACGACGGCCAGGTAGTGCAAAAGGGCGAGATGATCGTCGACGGACCGGTGGATCCGCAGGATATCCTGCGCCTGCAGGGCGTAGAGGCGCTGGCCCGCTACATCACCGACGAAGTGCAGGACGTCTACCGCCTGCAGGGCGTGAAGATCAACGACAAGCACATCGAAGTGATCGTGCGCCAGATGCTGCGCCGCGTGAACGTCGTGGATCCGGGCGATACCGGCCTGATCCCCGGCGAGCAGGTGGAGCGCTCGGAAGTGCTGCAACTGAATGACGAGATGGCTGCGGAAGGCAAGCAGCCGGCCGTGTTCGAGCCGGTGCTGCTGGGTATTACCAAGGCCTCCCTGTCAACCGATTCCTTCATTTCGGCGGCTTCCTTCCAGGAAACCACCCGCGTGCTGACGGAAGCGGCGATCATGGGCAAGAAGGACGACCTGCGCGGCCTCAAGGAAAACGTCATTGTCGGCCGCCTGATTCCGGCGGGTACCGGCCTGGCATACCACAACACCCGCCGCCGCCAGGCTGCGGGCGAGGACCTGGGCGCCTCTCATTTCATCGAGACCCCGCAGGAACCCTCGCAGGAAAACCAAGAGGTTGCTTGACAACGAGGGACTCGCTACTTAGAATCATGCGTCTTTTTTCCGGCTTCTCTTTGGGCCGGATGCATGAATCTGACGCAACGGGACGGCCAGGGCCGTCCCGGTTGTTTTAATGGCTGTTTTGAGACATAGACTGAACGGAAGCTTAGATGCCAACGATTAACCAGCTGATCCGCAAGCCGCGCAAGGCTCCGGTGACCAAAAGCAAGGTGCCTGCCATGCAGGCCTGCCCGCAAAAACGCGGCGTGTGCACGCGCGTGTACACCACCACTCCGAAAAAGCCGAACTCCGCGCTGCGGAAAGTCTGCAAGGTGCGCCTGACCAACGGTTTCGAGGTGATCAGCTACATCGGCGGCGAAGGCCACAACCTGCAGGAGCACTCGGTGGTGCTGATTCGCGGCGGCCGTGTCAAGGACTTGCCTGGCGTGCGCTACCACACTGTTCGCGGTTCGCTGGACACGGCGGGCGTGAAGGATCGTAAGCAATCGCGCTCCAAGTACGGCGCTAAGCGGCCCAAGGCTGCTTAAATTATTAAAGGATTGAAGACATGCCCCGTCGTCGCGAAGTAGAAAAACGTGAAATCCTGCCGGACCCGAAGTTCGGCAACGTTGAAGTTTCCAAATTCATGAACGCCATCATGATCAGCGGCAAGAAGTCCGTCGCTGAGCGCATCGTGTATGGCGCGTTCGAGCAGATCTCCAAGAAGTCCGGCAAGGATCCCCTGGAAGTGTTCTCCTCTGCCATGAACAATGTTCGCCCCATCGTCGAGGTCAAGAGCCGTCGCGTTGGCGGTGCCAACTATCAGGTGCCGGTTGAAGTACGCCCCTCGCGCCGTACTGCTCTGGCCATGCGCTGGGTGCGCGACGCCGCCCGCAAGCGTGGCGAAAAGTCGATGGACGCCCGTCTGGCTGGCGAGCTGCTGGATGCCGCCGAAGGCCGTGGTTCCGCAATGAAAAAGCGTGAAGAAGTTCATCGTATGGCAGAAGCCAACAAGGCTTTCTCGCATTTCCGTTTCTGATGGGGATTTGACTAGACATGGCACGTACCACCCCCATCGAGCGCTATCGCAATATCGGCATTTCTGCCCACATTGACGCGGGCAAGACCACCACGACCGAGCGCATCCTTTTTTACACCGGTGTTTCACACAAGATCGGTGAAGTGCATGATGGCGCCGCCACCATGGACTGGATGGAGCAGGAGCGCGAGCGCGGCATCACCATTACGTCTGCAGCGACGACCTGCTTCTGGAAGGGGATGGAGAGCAGCTATCCCGAGCATCGCATCAACATCATTGACACACCTGGGCACGTGGACTTCACCATTGAAGTCGAGCGCTCCATGCGCGTGCTGGACGGTGCCTGCATGGTGTACTGTGCCGTGGGTGGCGTGCAGCCGCAGTCCGAGACCGTGTGGCGCCAGGCCAACAAGTACAACGTGCCGCGCCTGGCCTTTGTCAACAAGATGGACCGCACCGGCGCCAATTTCTTCAAGGTCTACGACCAGATGAAGTCCCGCCTGCGCGCCAATCCCGTGCCCATCGTTGTGCCGATCGGCGCGGAAGAGAATTTCAAGGGCGTTGTGGATCTCGTGAAGATGAAGGCCATCTTCTGGGACGAGGCCTCCATGGGCATGAAGTTCAGCTATGAAGACATCCCCGCCGACCTCGTGGAAACCTGCAAGGAATGGCGCGAGAAGATGGTCGAAGCTGCGGCCGAGTCTTCCGAAGAGCTGATGAACAAGTACCTCGAAGAGGGTGATCTCTCCGAGGCTGATGTCAACAAGGGTCTGCGCACCCGCACCATTGCCGGCGAAATCGTGCCGATGCTGTGCGGCACCGCGTTCAAGAACAAGGGCGTACAGCGCATGCTGGACGCCGTGATCGAGTACATGCCTTCGCCGGTCGACATTCCGCCGACCCCCTGCGAACTGGAAAACGGCACGCCTGCCGAGCGCAAGGCGTCCGATGACGAGCCTTTTGCCGCGCTGGCGTTCAAGATCATGACCGACCCGTACGTCGGTCAGCTGACCTTCTTCCGTGTGTACTCCGGCGTGGTCAATGCCGGCGACACCATCTACAACTCGGTCAAGGGCAGGAAAGAGCGCCTGGGCCGCATCCTGCAGATGCACGCCAACCAGCGTGAGGAGATCAAGGAAGTGCGCGCCGGTGACATCGCTGCCGCGGTGGGCCTCAAGGACGCCATGACCGGCGATACGCTGTGCGCGCTGGACAAGCCTGTCATTCTCGAGCGCATGGTGTTCCCCGAGCCCGTGATTCACGTGGCTGTCGAGCCCAAGACCAAGGCCGACCAGGAGAAAATGGGTATCGCGCTGGGCCGTCTGGCCCAGGAAGACCCGTCCTTCCGTGTGCGCACCGACGAAGAGTCCGGCCAGACCATCATTTCCGGCATGGGCGAACTGCACCTGGAAATTCTGGTTGACCGCATGAAGCGCGAATTCGGCGTCGAGGCCAACGTGGGCGCCCCCCAGGTGGCCTACCGCGAAGCCATTCGCAAGTCTGTCGAAGTGGAAGGCAAGCACGTCAAGCAGTCCGGCGGCAAGGGTCAATATGGCCACGTCTGGATCAAGATGGAGCCGAACGAGGCGGGCAAGGGCTACGAATTCGTCGACGCCATCAAGGGCGGCACCGTGCCGCGCGAATACATCCCCGCCGTTGACAAGGGCCTCAACGAGGCGCTGCCCAATGGCGTGCTGGCCGGTTTCCCGGTGGTGGACGTCAAGGTCACGCTTTTTGACGGCTCCTACCACGAAGTGGACTCCTCCGAGCAGGCCTTCAAGATGGCTGCGATCCTCGCGTTCAAGGACGGCATGCGCAAGGCCAATCCGGTGCTGCTGGAGCCGATGATGGCGGTCGAGGTGGAAACGCCCGAAGACTACATGGGCGATGTGATGGGTGACCTCAACCGTCGCCGCGGCATCATCCAGGGCATGGAAGACATGGCGGGTGGCGGCAAGGCGATTAAGGCCGAGGTGCCGCTGGCCGAAATGTTCGGCTACTCCACCGACCTGCGCTCCATGAGCCAGGGCCGTGCCACCTATAGCATGGAATTCAAACATTATTCCGAGGCCCCCAAGAACGTGGCCGAGGCCGTGATCAGCAAAAAGTAATCTAGGACGAGGGTAAAGACATGTCTAAGGAAAAATTTGAACGTACGAAGCCGCACGTGAACGTTGGGACGATTG
>DAIMZB010000094.1:0-6288 GCA_036734185.1 Thiobacillaceae bacterium
GAGGATGCGTTCCTCGGCCGCTTCCTCGGCGCGCATCTGCATCTTGGCCATCTCGCGCTCGCGCACCTGTTTGACGGCGATCTCCATGAGGTCTCGGATGATGGAGTCGACATCCTTGCCGACATAGCCGACCTCGGTGAACTTGGTCGCTTCGACCTTGATGAAGGGCGCGTTGGCGAGCTTGGCGAGGCGGCGCGCGATCTCGGTCTTGCCCACGCCGGTGGGGCCGATCATCAGGATGTTTTTCGGCGTGATTTCATGCCTGAGCGGCTCGGTGACCTGTGCGCGGCGCCAGCGGTTGCGGAGCGCGATGGCCACGGCCTTCTTGGCCTCGTTCTGGCCGACGATGTGCTTGTCGAGTTCGTGGACGATTTCCTGGGGGGTGAACTGGGTCATTTCTGAAACGAAACGGGCGTTATTCCAGCGTTTCGATGATGTGGTTCTGGTTGGTGTAAATGCAGATCTGGCCGGCGATCTTGAGACTTTCGGCCACGATGTCGCGGGCGGGGAGCGTGCTGTGGCTCAAGAGTGCGGAGGCGGCGGCCTGGGCGTAGGGGCCGCCGGAGCCGATGGCGGCGATGCCCTGCTCCGGCTCCAGCACGTCGCCATTACCGGTAAGAATCAGCGTGCTCGTCTTGTCGGCGACGGCGAGCATGGCCTCCAGGCGCCTCAGCACGCGATCGGTGCGCCAGTCCTTGGTGAGGTCGACGGCCGCGCGCACCAGGTGTCCCTGGTGTTTTTCCAGCTTGGCCTCGAAGCGTTCGAAGAGGGTGAAGGCGTCCGCCGTCGCACCGGCGAAGCCAGCCAGGACGCGGTCCTGGTAGAGCCTGCGGATTTTGCGCGCGGTGGACTTGATGACGATGCTGCCCAGGGTGACCTGGCCGTCGCCGCCCAGCGCGACTTGTTCTCCGCGGCGAACGGAAACGATGGTGGTGCCGTGATATTGCTCCATGCTTTCAGTGAAGTGGTGGCGGGCTCGAACGGTTCAAGCCCTGTTTTGAAATTTAGACCAGTTTCGCCGGAACCATCCTGGCCAGCTGGTCGATGCCCATGACGCGGAACAGTTCGTTGATCAGGGCGTTTTGTCCCTGCAGGGTGATGGTTTTGCCATTGCCCAGCAGTTGCATCAACTGGCCGATGAGCTGGCCGACATAGGCGTAGTCGACGCGGGTGACGGCGGTGCAATCCACCACCACATCGGTGCGCGATGCGGCGTATTGCATCAACCTCGCGATCTGTTCCCGACCGGCTTCCGAAATCACGCCATTCAGGATGAAGGCATCCTTGGCGGGTTCGGTGGCGGGCGCGGCGACTTCCTGCGCGGCTTGCACGTTTTCCCAGGACGGCGGGGAAAGTTCGAAGGCCACGGCAAAGTCCACCGCCAGGTTTTCGAAGTCTTCCTGCCGGCCGAGCAGCTGAAAAACAGCCAGCAGCATCTGCCAGTAACCCTGCGCTGCGGGTTCGGACTGCATCCTGGATTTGAGCAGTTCGATGATGGAGTTGGCGCCGCTGACCTGGAACTTGAGCTTGGTCTTGCGGGTTTTGCCCAGCATCTCCGCCATGGCCTGGGCGCCTGCCTGGTCAATTTCCGACACCCGTGAGAAATCCAGCTGCAAAATCGCGTCCTTGCCCAGACTGGCCAGTATTTGGGCGAGCTTGGCGCCAATATTGCCATCCATCCGGGCCGGCAGGACGAGGGGCCGCGCGACGCCCTTGGCCTTGCCCGATTGCTCGCCGCTTTTCCAGATCGGGGGAGAGCACTCGAAGCGCATGGCGAACTCCAGCGCCAGTTTTTCGAAATCCGCCTCGCGCTGGGTTAGACGGTAAAGATCGAACAGCATGTGCCAGACGCGCCGATCATTGCCGGTGAGCAGGCTTTTCAGGACTGTTTCGGTGTTTTCCGTCTGGCCGCTCGCATACAGCATCGCGGCCTCGTCGATGGCGGATTCGCCGGCGCTGCCGGCTTCTTCAACGACAATGCCCAGGCCCGCCGAAGAGCCGGGTGTCAGCGTGGCGAAGTCGGTATAGGCTTCCGCTGCTTTCTGGTTTTGGGCCGGTTCCGAATCCGGCTTGCTTCTGTCTTTTCGGAAAAATGGGATAGCCATGGCGTTTCGGCTGCGTGTCCCTAAGTAAGTTTGTTTCTCAAAATCAACATGATACTGCGCTTTTGCAGGGCTGGTGCCCGGTACTTACTGACTAACGGCACTAACTGGCGGGTTGCGCAGGGTTGGCAAGGCTGGCGGCGTCTGTGAAATCAGCCAGCACCCGGGCGATGAATTCGGGCTCCAGGTCGCGCACGATGAACACAAAGCGGCTGCGGCGATCTTCGCTGGGCCAGTGGTCAAGCTCTGCTTCCGGGTATAGCACATGCTGCACGCCATGCAGGATGACCGGTTTTTCGTGGCCAGCGAGGTTGACGATGGCCTTGAAGCGCAAAAGGTACTCAGAGCGGAATCCGACCAGCATTTCCAGCGCGGCCTGCAGGCCGGCAGGGGGGATGGGGGTGTCGATGACCACGGAGAACGACCGAATGCGGTTGTCATGACCGTCGTTCGAGGGTTTCCTGTCCAGACTGCCGCCCCTAACCGGCTTGTAGCGCTGTTCGTTCAGCCATTTCTGCACATCGGGAACCTTGTCGCGGGCATTGAAGAGCCCGAGGTTCAGGATTTGGCTGAAATCCATGTCGCCCTTGACGGCGAGCAGCTGTTCCGCGGCCGGATTGAGCTCGCCCAGGCGGGTTTTCAGGGCCGCCAGGTCTGCCGCAGTCGCGAGGTCGGTCTTGGTGAGGATGAGTTTGTCCGCGACGGCGACCTGGCGCACGGCCTCGAAATAGCTGTCGAGCTGCGCCTCTCCCAGCACGGCGTCGACCGTGGTGACCACGCCATCCATGCGAAAGCGTGCCCGCACCCAGGGGTCGTTCAGCAGGGTGTCGAGAATGGGCGCGGGGTCGGCGATGCCGGTGGTTTCGATGACCACGCGTTCGAAACGCGGGACATCGCCGCGCTCGCGCGCCATGTACAGATTTTTCAGGGTCGGCGACAGCGAGCCGACGACGGTGCAGCACACGCAGCCACCCGAAAGCACGGCCATCGGCCCTTCCATTTTTTCCAGCAGGTCGTGATCGAGGCTGATTTCGCCGAATTCGTTCATCACCACCGCAGTGCGCGGCAAGTGGCGGATCAGCCGGTTAAGCAGGGTGGTCTTGCCGCTGCCCAAAAAACCGGTGAGCAGGGTGACGGGCAGCAATTCAGGTGCGGGAGCTTGCATGAGCGGAAATGGGTGAAACGGCGGGTTACTTGCGTTTCGCGCGCGGATGCGCGGTGTCGTAGACCTTGGCCAGATGCTGGAAGTCGAGGTGCGTGTACACCTGGGTGGTGCTGATGTTGGCGTGGCCCAGCAGTTCCTGCACGGCGCGCAAATCGCCGGAGGACTGCAGTACATGCGTAGCGAAGGAGTGGCGCAGCATGTGCGGATGCACGTGGACGTCAAGGCCTGCCTTCTTTGCCCAGCGCTCGAGGCGCAGCGCAATCTGCCGGTGCGTCAGGCGGCTGCCGTTGCGGCTGACGAACACAGCTTTTTCTTCCGGCCTGGCCATGCCGTTGCGCCCGTGCAGCCAGGCGGCCAGCGCCTCCTGCGCTTTTGCCCCCACCGGCACGATGCGGGTCTTGTTGCCCTTGCCGGTGACGCTGGCTTCGCCGGCCGACAGGTCGAGTGCTGCGAGGTCGAGGCCGGCGAGTTCGGCGAGACGCAGGCCGGACGAATAAAACAGTTCGAACATTGCCTTGTCGCGGATTTCCAGCGCGTCTTCGGGATTGCGGTCGAGCAGCTGAGCGCAGGCGTCGGGCGACAGGACTTCGGGCAGGGCGCGGCGCGCCTTGGGCGCGCGCAGGTCAGTGCACGGGTTGTGCGCATAGCCTTGTCGCTTGCAGGCGAAATGGTAAAAGCCGCGCCAGGCGGAAAGCCTGCGTGCGAGGCTCTTGGCCGACAGCCCCTGGCCGTGCAGGCGCGCGATGAAATGGCGGATCTGGTTGCTGTCGAGCGTCTGCAGTTCGGCACCCTGCGCCAGTTCCAGCAGGCTGGCGAGATCGCGCCGGTAGTTTTCCACCGTGTGCGCGGACAGGCGCCGCTCGGCGGCGAGGTGGGTTAGATAGTGCGCGACGTGCTTGTTCATGCCACTCGGGTGAGCGCCGCGCCGATGAGCTGGCCGAGGCGCGTCAGGTACAGTGTGCCCATTTCCGGATAAAAGCGCCTGGGGTCTTCAGAGGCCAGCACCAGCAGGCCCACGGTGTGCTCCCCGCGCAGGGGGATGGCGGCGAAGGATTTGAGGTGGGCCGCGGCCTCGCCGAACCACTCGTGGGCTTCTTCGTGGCGCAGCGCGCCGCAGCTCGGATGCAGCTGCGCATCGACCTCGCTGCGCAGCTTTTCACTTACGGTTTGTTCGGGCGTGTTCCAGATGCGAACGGCATGGTGCGGCACCGCGAAGCCTTCGCGGAGATGGCGGTCGAGCGCCGAGAACAGGCCGGGCAGGTCGCGCACGGAAACAATGTCCAGGCTCAGGCGGTGCATTTTTTCCGAGATGCTGTCGTTTTCCTCGCCAAAACGAATCAGCTCGGTGAGCCTGCCCTCAAGCAGTTGCACCTTGTCACGCATCGACAACACCTGGCGCTCGGTGATGGAAATCGCATGCGTGCCGTGGGGGTGGGTGATGCTGAGGGTGGTCAGCAGGTCCGGATACTGGTTGAAGAAATCCGGGTGCTTGCCGAGAAACTCCGCCACCTGGGCTGCGTCCATTGTCATCTCCATGTCCTTCTCTTTCTCTTTTCTAGAGTGTCAGTGTGCCTTCGAATACCGTTTCCGCGGGCCCGGTCATCATTACCGGCTTGTCCTTCCCCTGCCATTCTATGGTCAAGGTGCCGCCGCGAGTTTCCACATTAACGCGCGCATCCAGCAAATTGCGGGTAATGCCTGCTACTACGGCTGCGCAGGCGCCGGTGCCGCAGGACAGGGTCTCGCCCGCGCCGCGTTCGAACACGCGCAAACGGATGCGGGCGCGATCGACGATCTGCATGAAACCCGCGTTCACCCGTTGCGGGAAGCGCGGATGGTGCTCGATCAGCGGCCCCTGTTGCAGTACGGGGGCGGTGTCGACGTCACCCACTACCTGCACCGCATGCGGGTTGCCCATGGACAGGGCGCTGATGTCGATCTTGCTGCCGCCTGCTTCGAGTTCATAGACCGACTGGCGGCCGGGGGCGTCGAATGGAATGTCGGCCGGCTCGAAACGCGGTGCGCCCATGTTCACGGTGACACGCCCATCAGCCTCCAGGCGGGGTTCGATCAGGCCGCTTTTGGTCTCGACCGTGATCGCGTTTTTTTGCGTCAGGCCCTTGTCGATCACGAAGCGCACGAAGCAGCGTGCGCCATTGCCGCACTGCTCCACCTCGCCGCCGTCGGCGTTGAAAATGCGGTAGCGGAAGTCGGCCGATGGGTGCTGCGCCTTTTCCACCAGTAGCAGCTGATCGCAGCCGACGCCAAAATGGCGGTCGGCGATGGCACGGATTTGCGCCGGGCTCAGGCTGACTGTCCGTGTGACACCGTCAATGACGACGAAGTCGTTGCCGGCGCCGTGCATTTTGGTGAATGTCAGTTTCATGTGCTGAAGAGGTCCACGTAATCCTTGTAAATGCAGCGGTCCATGACCACGCTTAGCCCGGCTTCGCGCGCGGCTTGCGCGGCCGCATCGTTGACCACACCCTCCTGCAGCCAGATGGCGGGGCAGTTGATCTGCCGGCAGGATGCGACGACCGCGGGTACATGTTCCGGCGCGCGGAACACGTCCACCAGGTCGACGGCGAAAGGAATGTCTTCCAGTTTGGCGTAGGCCTTTTCGCCGAGGATTTCTGAAACCGCGGGGCGCACCGGCACGATGCGGAAGCCAAAGCGCTGCAAATTGCGCGCCACGAAATAACTGGGGCGGTCAGCTTTCGGCGACAGGCCCACGACCGCGATGGTGCGCGTTTTTTCCAGCAGTTCGCGGATTTCCGAAGGCTTGGGGTTCAGGAACATGCAGTCATATCCCGTTGCGGCACGCATTTGCACATGCATCAATCATACAACCCGGTTTCTCCCCGCGGGCGGGTCTTGAAGCGGCGGTGCGTCCATAAATATTGTTCCGGCATTTCGCGCACGCGTTCCTCGATGAAGACGTTCATGCGCCGGGTGTCGGCTTCGATGTCGCCGGAGGGGAAATTTTCCCAGGCGGGGGAGTAGCGCATCACGTACCCCCGC
>DAIMZB010000095.1:0-6266 GCA_036734185.1 Thiobacillaceae bacterium
CAATCGTCCCAACGTTCACGTGCGGCTTCGTACGTTCAAATTTTTCCTTAGACATAACGCCCCCGTTCTACGGTCAAGTCAATGAATCGGATCAAAAACAAAATCAAAAAACACCTGGCAATCGGTGCATCGTCACCAAAAACCGTTGCGCCGCTTTAAATAGCCGGCACCAAAAAAACTGGCGCGCTGCTTTAAATAACCGGCACCAAAAAACTGGTGCCCATGGGCAGGATTGAACTGCCGACCTCTCCCTTACCAAGGGAGTGCTCTGCCACTGAGCTACATGGGCCACGCTCAATCACGCGCAACAAACATCTGGAGCGGCGAGCGGGAATCGAACCCGCGTCATCAGCTTGGAAGGCTGAGGTTCTACCATTGAACTACCGCCGCCCGAACCTGCTTGCCACTCGCCGGACAAATACATAATCCGGCCAAAAAATCTGGTGGTGGGGGAAGGATTCGAACCTTCGAAGGCAGAGCCGTCAGATTTACAGTCTGATCCCTTTGACCGCTCGGGAACCCCACCGAACGAAAACGCAAGATTATGTTGTTTTCAAGGACTTCTGTCAAACACTACAGTCAAACATTGAAGAGAAAATTCAGCACATCCCCGTCCTTGACCACATATTCCTTGCCCTCGGAACGCATTTTGCCGGCCTCCTTGGCGCCCTGCTCCCCCTTGAAGGCAATGAAATCCTCATAGGAAATGGTCTGGGCGCGAATGAAGCCGCGTTCGAAATCAGTATGGATCACGCCCGCAGCCTGGGGGGCGGTGTCACCCTTGTGGATGGTCCATGCGCGCACTTCCTTGACCCCGGCGGTGAAATAGGTCTGCAGGCCAAGAAGGTCGTAGGCCGCGCGAATCAGGCGGTTCAGGCCCGGCTCGTCCCAGCCCAGCTCCTTCAGGTATTCCACCCGCTCATCCGGCGACAGTTCCTGCAATTCGGCCTCCAGCGCCGCGCACACCGGCACGACCGGCGCGCCCTCCTTTTCGGCGTAGGCGCGCAGCGCATCCAGCATGGGGTTGTCGTGAAAGCCGTCCTCGCTGACATTGGCGACATACAGCGCGGGCTTGACCGTCATCAGGCACAGCGGCTTCAAGGCGGCCATGGCATCGTCGTCGAGCCCTGCGGCGCGGGCCGGCCGGCCCTCGTTCAACACCGCAACAACCGGCTTTAGCGCGGCCACCATCTTCTGCGCTTCCTTGTCACCGGCGCGCGCCGTTTTTTCATGGCGCGCCAGCGCTTTTTCTGCGCTCGCCAGGTCGGCCAGCGCGAGTTCGGTGGCAATGGTCTCCACGTCCGACAGGGGGTCGACCTTGCCGGCGACATGGATCACATTGTCGTTCTGGAAACAGCGCACCACATGGCAGATCGCATCGGTTTCGCGGATATTGGCCAGGAACTGGTTGCCAAGCCCTTCGCCCTTGGAGGCGCCCGCCACGAGGCCGGCGATATCCACGAATTCCACGATCGCGGGTACGACGCGCTCGGGTTTCACGATTTCGGAAAGCTTTGCCAGGCGCGGATCGGGCACCTCAACCACGCCGGTGTTCGGCTCGATGGTGCAAAAGGGATAGTTTTCCGCCGCGATGCCCGCCTGGGTCAGCGCGTTGAAAAGCGTGGACTTGCCGACGTTGGGCAGGCCGACGATGCCGCATTTCAGACTCATGATTTCACTTTCCTTATTTGGCTGCCGTATGCAGCTTCAGCTGGGCTGCGGCAAAATTGCCGGCCGCCAGTTCCGGCCACACGTCCAGCGCGGCATCGATCGCGGCGAGCATCCGTTCGCGCTCGGCTGCCACGGGCTTGCCCAGCACATGGCCGGTCACCGCCTCCTTCGAGCCAGGGTGGCCGATGCCGATGCGCAGGCGCCAGTAATTCGAGGAGCCCAACTGGGCATGAATGTCCTTGAGGCCATTCTGTCCGCCATGGCCGCCGCCCTGCTTGAGCTTCGCGGTTCCGGGCGGCAGATCGAGCTCGTCATGCGCCACCAGGATGGCCTCTGGCGGAATCTTGTAGAACCGCGCCAGCGCGGCGACCGACTTGCCCGACAGGTTCATGAACGTGTCCGGGCACAGCAGCCAGATGTCGCCTTGCGCGGAGGCCAGCTTGCCAGCCCGGCCATGGAACTTGGCTTCCTGGCGCAACACGACACCGAGCTTGCGCGCAAGCGCCTCCAGCCACCAGAAACCGGCATTGTGGCGGGTGTCTTCGTATTGCGCGCCCGGATTGCCCAGGCCGGCGATCAAACGCAGGGGATGCATGGCTCAAATAAAAATGCCCACTCCGCGAAAAGAATCGCGGGTGGGCATGGCGTCAATTGCCGTCTCAGGCCGCCGGGGCTTCGGGGGCCGCCGGGGTTGCTTCCTCTTCGGCAGCGCCGCCCTTGGGCGGGGTAATCCCGACCACGGAGGGGTTTTCCGCCTTGAGGTGCGCGACCGGTTCAACGCCGGCAGGCAGCTTGAGGTCGTTGACGTGGATGGAATGGCCGCTTTCCAGGTTCGCCAGATCCACTTCGATGAACTCAGGCAGGTTGCCGGGCAGGCAGGCTACGTCGACTTCAGTCATGATGTGGTTGACCAGGCCGTGCGCCAGCTTCACGCCGGGTGCGATGTCTTCGTTGACGAAGTGCAACGGCACCTTGACGTGGATCTTGTGGTTGGCGTCGATGCGCTGGAAATCCACGTGCAGGATCAGCGGCTTGTAGGCGTGCATCTGCACGTCGCGTAGCAGGGCCATTTCAGTCACGTCGCCGACCTTCAGGTTCAGCACGGAGGAATGGAAGGCTTCCTTGCGCAGCGCGTGGTACAGCGCGTTGTGATCCAGTTGGATGGCGAGGGGGGCCTTGCTGCCACCATAAACAATACCCGGCACAAAGCCGGCGTGACGCAGGCGGCGGCTCGCACCCGTGCCCTGCACGTCACGCTTCTGGGCGATTACTTCGATTTGCATTTTCTTGCTCCAAATTTACTCCCGCGACCAGGAGCCGGAAGCGCTTTAAAATAATTGGCGGCGCCGCTTCCGGCCGACACCGCCAAATCCGAACTCACTCGATGAAGAGCGAGCTCACGGAATCCTCGTTACTGATGCGCCGAATGGTTTCCGCCATCAGTCCGGCAATCGACAGCTGCCGGATCTTGCCGCACGCCCGCGCTTCGTCGCGCAGGGGAATGGTGTCGGTCACCACCAGTTCGTCCAGCGCGGAACCGGTAATGCGGGCGACCGCCTGACCGGACAGCACCGGGTGCGTGCAGTAGGCCATCACACTGGCCGCACCGCCGTCCTTCAGGGCCTGCGCGGCTTCACACAGCGTGCCGGCGGTATCGACCATGTCATCCATGATGATGCAGGTGCGGCCCTTGATGTCGCCGATGATGTTCATCACCTTGGCCTCGTTCGGCTTGGGGCGGCGCTTGTCGATGATCGCAAGATCGCATTCCAGCCGCTTGGCGATGGCGCGCGCGCGCACCACGCCGCCGACATCGGGGGACACGACGATCAGATCGGGATAATCGTGTCTCCAAATGTCCCCCAGCAGGATCGGGCTGGAGTAGATGTTGTCCACCGGGATGTCGAAAAATCCCTGGATCTGATCGGAGTGCAGGTCCATGGTCAGGACGCGGTCGACACCCGCGCTTTGCAGCATGTTGGCCACAACCTTGGCCGTGATCGCAACCCGGGCGGAACGCGTGCGGCGATCCTGCCGCGCATAGCCGTAATAAGGGATCGCGGCGGTGATGCGCCCCGCCGAAGCGCGGCGCAGCGCATCGGCCATGACCATGATTTCCATCAGGTTGTCATTGGTCGGATTGCAGGTGGACTGCAGGATGAACACATCCTTGCCGCGCACGTTTTCAAGGATCTCGACCGCAACCTCACCGTCGGAGAAGCGCCCCACCTTGGCTCGCCCCAGCGCGATGTTCATATTGCGCGCCACGTCCTCCGCAAGACGCGGATTGGCATTGCCGGTAAACACCATCAGACTGTCGAACGGCACGGCGCACCCCGTAAGCAATAAAACGAAATAGCCGCAGCAGGCACCCCGCGCGGCTATTTCTGGCAGTTATATGGCAGGGGAGGCAGGGATCGAACCTGCGAATGTCGGAATCAAAATCCGATGCCTTACCACTTGGCGACTCCCCTGCAGCTTTCAGTCCGCAAGGCCGTACAGGGGATGCCTGTCCAGCCCGCGGGCCATAAAACCCTGCATATCCCGAGGCAGTTCCTGCAAGATCGCGCGCGCGCCGGCTTCATCTTCAACCGCCAGAAAAACGCACGCCCCGGAACCCGTCATGCGCGCTTCGCCAAATTGGCCAAGCCAGTCCAGATGGCGCGCTACTTCAGGATATTTCCTTGCCACCACCGGCTGCAAATCATTGCGCCCGGCGCCAGAAAGAAAGTCCGCTATTTTGATGGGAGGCGTGTTCCGTGTCAATTCCGGCTCGGCAAAAACCGCTGCTGTCGCGACCTGCACCGGGGGAATCAGCACCACGTACCAGGCGGCTGGCAAGGCAATCGGCCGCAGCACTTCGCCCACGCCTTCGGCGAAAGCCGCCTCGCCAAACACGAAGACCGGCACGTCGGCGCCCAATTGCAGGGCCAGTTCCTGCAGGCTCTGGCGGGACAAGTCCAGGCCCCAAAGATGATTCAGGCCCAGCAAAACCGTGGCTGCATCCGAAGAGCCCCCGCCCAGCCCACCCCCCAGGGGCAGGCGCTTTTCCAGGCGGATGTCCGCGCCCAGAGCGCACGAAGCGGCCGCCTGCAGCAGGCTGGCGGCGCGCACCGTCAAGTCCTGCGACTCGGGCACGCCCGGGATGTCCTGCAACCGCCGGATTCGGCCGTCCTGGCGCACCCCGAGCCAGACCGTGTCGCCATAATCGACAAAGCGGAATACCGATTGCAGCAAGTGATAGCCGTCCGCGCGGCGGCCGGTGACATGCAGAAAAAGATTGAGCTTGGCGGGTGCCGCAAAAGGCCTCAGTTCGTCCGCCATTGGTCTATCACCAGGCGAATTTCGAGATCTTCGCGGCTTATGTGAATTTTTCGCGGGTGGTTTCCGTGAAACTCCAGGTAATCAATCACCCAGCCGTCCTGTGCGATCTGCTCGACACCCCCCGCAGCGTTGAGGCGCACCCTGTTCGCGCGCGCCGGATCGGGCCGGGCCTGCACCCAATAGCGCAGACCTGACAACGGCAGGCGGAACCCCAACTCGGACTGGGTCAGCATTTCGACGCTCTCCGCCGTGACCGTCGGCTGACCGGGCCTGATCAGACTCACGCTGCCCTCATGGCGCTCGATGCCGACAATGCCCTGGCCCAGGGGAGAAGACAACAAGACCTCGTCGCTTGTCGCGCCTGCCTGCCAGTCCAGCTGTCCCGACAGGGACTCCACGCCATAGTGGACGGAAGCCCTGCCCTGCAAAGCGAAAGCCTGCACGGCGTCTGCGGGCAGCCGGACCGACGGCGACACGCTTGCGCAGCCGAACAGGGCCAGCGGCATCAGCGCCAGCAGCCAGCCACTCTTGCGCCAAGCCAGGCCACTCAAGCGATTTCGCCCCAAACCGAATAAACCGGATCCGACCACTGCATCTGGGCGGCGTACTTGTCGTCTTGCGGCCTCGGCAGCCCGGTGAGGGAAAACGTGTTCAGGTTCTTGAAGCGCCCCGCCCGCAGGAAATATTCCAGCACCAGGCCCATGCGCTCGAAGGGATGCAGGTCTGCCCAGACGGCGATCGCCTTGGGCGGGAACCAGCGGTTGGAAAAGGTGACCACGAACTTCCCGCCCGGCTTGAGCACGCGCGCCACCTCGCGGAAAACCTCCAGCGGGTGCACCAGGTATTCGACGGAAACCGTACAAATCACGGCATCGAAGGTGCCATCCTGGAAAGGCAGCGCCGGCTGGCGATTGAGGTCATGTACCACGCGCTCGCTCAGGATGTCGTTTGCGGCCAGTTCATCCGCATTCATGCCAAGGCCGGTGACGGCGGACAGTTCCAGTCCGGGTTCGAGGTGGGAGTTCATCGAGGACATCAAGTCCAGCACGCGCGCGCCCTTCGGAATCAGCCTCGAATGATGGCGGCGGACTTGCATCAGCGCCGTGGCGTCGAGATGGTTGACCAGCCTGGGGCGGGAATAAAACACGCCATCGTCCTCGGCGTCGCCGCGCACGAACGGGTTGTCCGAGAAGAAATCGGTCGGCTGCCCGCGCCAGCGCGCCTGCATGCCGGGGCCGCTGCCCGCGATCAGCTGCTGAACATCCTGGGCG
>DAIMZB010000096.1:0-6177 GCA_036734185.1 Thiobacillaceae bacterium
GGAGGAGAGGGCATGATTTCGCTGTCGCATTATCTGGTTCTGGGCGGGCTCCTCTTTGCCATCAGCGTGCTCGGCATCTTCCTCAACCGCAAGAACGTCATCATCCTGCTGATGGCGATTGAGCTCATGCTGCTCGCGGTCAACACCAATTTCGTCGCCTTCTCGCATTACCTGGGCGACATTCACGGCCAGGTGTTCGTGTTCTTCATCCTTACCGTGGCCGCTGCCGAGTCCGCCATTGGCCTTGCCATCCTGGTGGTGCTGTTCCGCAACCTGAGAACGATCAACGTCGATGACCTCGGCCAGCTGAAGGGATGACGATGCAAGCCTGGTATCTCGCTGTCCCCCTGGCGCCGCTTTTCGGCGCTGTAGTCGCAGGGCTGTTCGGCAAGCTCATCGGCCGCACGCTGTCGCATGTGGTGGCCATTGCCGGTGTCGCGGTTGCTTTTGTCGCCTCGGCAGTCATTTTCCAGGATGTGCAAGCAGGACATGTGTTCAACGGCAGCGTTTATACCTGGATGACCAGCGGCGATGCGCGCTTCGAGGTTGGCTTCCTGATCGATCCGCTCACCACCATGATGATGCTGGTGGTGACTTTCGTTTCCCTGATGGTGCATGTCTACACCATCGGCTACATGCACGACGACCCCGGCTACCAGCGATTCTTCAGCTACATTTCGCTGTTCACCTTCTCCATGCTGATGCTGGTGATGTCGAACAACTTCCTGCAGCTGTTCTTCGGCTGGGAAGCTGTAGGGCTGGTGTCCTACCTGCTGATCGGCTTCTGGTACACGCGCGACACAGCAATCTACGCCAACCTGAAGGCGTTTCTGGTCAACCGCGTGGGCGACTTCGGCTTCATTCTTGGGATTGGTCTGGTGCTGGCGCACTTCGGTTCGCTCGACTATGCCACCGTGTTCGCGCGCGCGCCGGAGTTCGCTGGCGCAAAGATTGCGCTGTTCCCTGGCCATGAGTGGTCGCTGATGACGGTGATCTGGATCCTGCTATTCATTGGCGCGATGGGCAAGTCCGCGCAGTTCCCGCTGCATGTGTGGCTGCCGGATTCCATGGAAGGCCCGACCCCGATCTCGGCCCTGATCCATGCCGCCACCATGGTGACGGCAGGCATTTTCATGGTTACCCGCATGTCGCCGCTGTTCGAACTCTCGGATGCCGCCTTGTCATTCGTCATGGTGATCGGCGCCATCACCGCACTGTTCATGGGTTTCCTTGGCGTGATCCAGAATGACATCAAGCGCGTGGTCGCGTACTCCACCCTGTCCCAGCTGGGCTACATGACGGTGGCACTGGGAGCCTCCGCATATTCGGTGGCAGTGTTCCATCTCATGACACACGCTTTCTTCAAGGCGCTGCTGTTTCTCGCCGCCGGCTCGGTCATCATCGGCATGCATCACAACCAGGACATCCGCTACATGGGCGGCCTGCGCAAATACATGCCGATTACCTGGCTCACCTCGCTGATCGGCTCGCTGGCGCTCATCGGCACGCCTTTCCTGTCCGGCTTCTATTCCAAGGACAGCATCATCGAGGCAGTGAAGTTCTCGCACCTGCCGGGATCCGGTTTCGCCTATTTCGCGGTGGTGGCCGGAGTCTTCGTGACCGCGTTCTATTCCTTCCGCATGTATTTCCTGGTGTTTCACGGCAAAGAGCGCTACCACAACGCGCATCATCATCATGACGTGCAGGAGCATTCTGAAGACCATCACGATCACACGCCGCAAGAATCGCCGTGGGTGGTGACCATTCCGCTGCTGGCGCTGGCAGTCCCGTCGCTGGTGATCGGCTACATCACCATCGGCCCGATGTTGTTCGGCGACTATTTTGGCAACGCCATCTATGTTTCCGACCGCCACGCCGGCATGCGGGAACTCGAGCACCACTTCCATGGCGCTGCCGTCATGGCGCTGCATGCGGTTTCCACGCTGCCGTTCTGGCTGGCGGCGGCCGGCGTGGGCACCGCCTGGTTCTTCTATCTCAAGCGCCAGGACATTCCTGCCATGATCCAGAAGAAGTTCGGCCTGGTCCATGCCATCCTCGAGCGCAAGTATGGTTTCGACGAATTCAACGACTGGTTTTTTGCAGGGGGCGCCCGCAAGCTTGGCGGCGGCCTGTGGCGGCGCGGCGACCAGACCGTGATCGATGGCTGGCTGGTCAACGGCTCGGCAGGCCTCGTAGGCTGTGCCGCGCGTCTCACTCGACGTTTCCAGTCCGGCTACATCTACCACTATGCCTTTGCAATGATCATCGGTGTGTTCGCGCTGGTGACCTGGTTTGTCAGGGCCACAGCTTGATCGGGGCAGGAGCCTGAAGAAAGAGAACAATGTCTGGTATGCCGTTTCTTAGCCTCGTAGTCTGGGTGCCGATCCTCGGCGGACTGGCCGTGCTCGCCACCGGCGACGACAAGAATGCACCAATCGCCCGCATGCTGGCCCTGCTTGCTGCAGTCTTGGGTTTCATTGTCTCGATTCCGCTTTACGCCGGTTTCGACACTGCCACCAGCGCCATGCAGTTCGAGGAGCTGGTGCCCTGGATCTATCGCTTCAACATCAACTACCACCTTGGCGTAGATGGCATATCCATGCCGTTCATCCTTTTGAACAGTTTCACCACGCTACTGGTGGTGATCGCAGGCTGGGAAGTGATCCAGAAAAAGGTTGCCCAGTACATGGCCGCCTTCCTGATCATGTCCGGCCTCATCAACGGTGTGTTCGCCGCGCTCGACGCCGTGCTGTTCTACGTGTTCTTTGAGGCCATGCTGATCCCGATGTACCTGGTGATCGGCGTGTGGGGCGGGCCAAACCGGGTGTACGCCGCGATCAAGTTCTTCCTCTATACGCTGCTGGGCTCGCTGTTGATGCTGGTGGCGTTCATCTATCTGTATTTCAAGGCCGGCAACAGCTTCGAGATACTCGATTACCACAAGCTCGCCATCGGCATGAATGCGCAGATCCTGCTGTTCGTCGCCTTCTTCCTGGCTTTTGCCGTGAAAGTGCCGATGTGGCCGGTGCACACCTGGCTGACGGACGCGCACGTAGAAGCGCCGACCGGCGGTTCGGTGGTGCTGGCGGCGATTACGCTCAAGGTTGGCGCCTACGGCTTCCTGCGCTTTTCCATGCCCATCGTGCCGGATGCGAGCCATGAGCTGGCCTGGTTCGTGATTACCTTGTCGCTGATTGCCGTGGCCTACATCGGCCTGGTGGCGCTGGCGCAGGCCGACATGAAGAAGCTCATCGCCTATTCGTCGATCGCGCACATGGGCTTTGTGACGCTGGGCTTTTTCCTGTTCAATCCGCTCGGTATCGAGGGCGGACTGGTGCAGATGATCTCGCATGGCTTTGTTTCCGGCGCGCTGTTCCTGTGCATCGGGGTGATGTACGATCGCCTGCATTCGCGCCAGATCAACGACTATGGCGGCCTGGTCAACAGAATGCCCGTGTTCGCTGCCTTCTTCATGCTGTTTGCCATGGCGAATTCCGGTCTGCCTGCGACTTCCGGGTTTGTCGGCGAGTTCATGGTCATCATGTCTGCCGCCAAGGTCAATTTCTGGTTTGCCTTTGTTGCCGCTACCACGCTGATTTTTGGTGCGGCCTATACGCTGTGGATGTACAAGCGCGTCGTGTTCGGCAAGGTGGCGAACGCGCATGTCGAGGAGATGCAGGACATCAACAAGCGCGAACTCCTCATCCTCGGCCTGCTGGCGGTTTGCGTGCTGGGCATGGGCCTTTACCCGAAACCGTTCACCGATGTGATGCATGCATCAGTCGACAACCTGATTGCCCATGTGGGGCAGAGCAAACTGCCCTAAGGACAGCACATGCACTTCAGCCTAGGCCAAATCGTTCCCATGCTGCCGGAAATTTTCCTGCTGGCGATGCTTTCCATCATCCTCATCGTCGATCCGATGCTGAAGGACAGCCAGCGTTCGGCAAGCTATGTGTTCACCCTGCTGACGCTCGCCGGCTGCGCCTGGCTGACTTTCAGCGGCCACCAGCCTGATCCCGTGCAAGTCTTTTCCGGCATGTTCATCGACGACACGCTGTCGGATGTGCTGAAGCTCGCGCTTTATCTGGTCGTGGCCTTCATGCTGGTGTATTCGCGCAGCTATCTCCAGGTGCGTGGCCTGTTCAAGGGCGAGTTCTATGCGCTGACCCTGTTTGCCACGCTGGGCATGATGGTGATGATTTCTGCCAGCCATTTCCTTACCCTGTACCTGGGGCTGGAATTGCTGTCCCTGTCGCTTTACGCCATGGTAGCGCTGCAGCGCGATTCCGCTGTCGCCACCGAGGCGGCCATGAAATACTTTGTACTGGGCGCGATCGCCTCCGGCATGCTGCTGTACGGCATGTCCATGATCTATGGCAGCACCGGCTCCTTGCAGCTCTCCGATGTGTCGGTGGCGCTGCAGGAAGGCGTGGGGCAAAAGGTTCCCCTGGTGTTCGGGCTGGTGTTCATCGTCGCCGGCCTTGCCTTCAAGCTGGGTGCGGTGCCTTTCCACATGTGGGTGCCTGACGTGTACCATGGTGCGGCCACGCCGGTTACGCTCTTCATCAGCAGCGCCCCCAAGCTGGCGGCCTTTGCCTTTTCCATCCGCCTGCTGGTGCAGGGCCTGGATGTGCTGCACGCCGACTGGCGCGACATGCTGATCCTGCTGGCCGTGCTGTCCATGGCCATCGGCAACGTCGCTGCCATTGCGCAGACCAACATCAAGCGCATGCTGGCGTATTCAACTATTTCGCACATGGGCTTCCTGCTGCTTGGCATCCTGGCTGCCACCCAGAATGGATACAGCGCATCCATGTTCTACAGCATTGTCTATGCGATGATGAGCCTGGGCAGCTTTGGCATCGTTCTGCTGCTGTCGCGCCAGGGTTTTGAGTCCGAACAGCTCGACGACTTCAGGGGGCTCAACCAGCGCAATCCATGGGCGGCCTTCCTGATGCTGCTGCTGATGTTTTCCATGGCCGGCATTCCCCCGACCGTGGGCTTCTATGCCAAGCTCTCGGTGCTGCAGGCGGTGGTCGAGGCCGGCCAAGTCTGGCTTGCGGTCGTCGCCGTGCTGTTCTCGCTGATCGGTGCCTTTTACTATCTGCGGGTGGTCAAGCTCATGTATTTCGACGAACCCTTGCAGACTGCGCCCATCGAGGCCCCCGGTGACATGCGCCTTGCGCTGTCCCTGAACGGGCTGGGCATTCTGGTGCTGGGTATTCTGCCGGGGCCGTTGATGAGCGTTTGCATGATTGCCGTACAATCCTCGCTTTGACGGCTGTTTTTACCTGACCCCCGGATTCGCATGGAAGCATCACTACTGCTGGCGATCGCGCTGATTGCCGCTAACCTGCCGTTCCTGTTGGAACGCCTCTTTTTCTTCAAGCAGCCTGCCTCTGGCAGCAAGCATCTGGGCTGGCGCCTGCTGGAGCTTGCGCTGTTGTATTTCGCGGTGGGCGGCATTGGCATCCTGCTGGAAAAGAAGGGCGGCGACATCCATGCCCAGGGTTGGGAGTTCTATGCCGTGACCGCTTCGCTATTCTTGGTGCTCGGCTTTCCCGGCTTTATCTACCGCTATTTGTGGCGCAAGAAAGGCACCTAGGAAGGCATCCCGGTCTTGCCGGCTGAACTACTGCCTGCCCAGTGATACAAGCGTGTAGAGCGTTTCCAGCGCTTCTTTCGGGCTGAGCTCGTCCGGGTTCAGTGCCTGCAATGCTGCCATTAGCGCGGCATTGGGTTCCTCGGTCTTGTCTTCTTCCGGCTGTACGAACAGGTCGCCCTGCGGGCCTTGCTGCACCTGAGCGTCTTCCAGTTCCTTCAGGCGTTTTTTCGCCGCGGCGATGACCTTGGGCGGCACGCCGGCAAGGCGGGCGACCTGAATGCCATAGCTTTGCGAGGCCGGGCCTTCCTCGACCGCATGCAGGAACACCAGGTCTTCGCCGTGTTCGACCGCGTCCAGGTGGACATTGACGAGCTGGCGGTGCTGCAGCGCCAGCTGCGTAAGTTCGAAGTAGTGGGTGGCGAACAGGGTCAGCGCGCGCGCGTCGGAAAGCAGGTGGCGCGCTGTGGCCCAGGCCAGCGCCAGGCCGTCAAAGGTGGAAGTGCCGCGGCCGATTTCGTCCAGCAGCACCAGGCTTTGTTCGCTGGCATGGCGCAGGATCGCGGCGGTTT
>DAIMZB010000097.1:0-6025 GCA_036734185.1 Thiobacillaceae bacterium
GTTGCCGTTAAGCCCGATGTGGTGCTGCTGGACGAGCCCACCTCTGCGCTCGACCCGATTTCCACGGCCAAGATTGAAGAGCTCATTTATGAGCTCAAGAACGAATACACCATCGCGATCGTTACGCACAACATGCAGCAGGCGGCGCGAATTTCCGATTTCACCGCCTTCATGTATCTCGGCGAACTGATCGAAATGGGCGACACCGATCAGTTGTTCCTGAAGCCCCGAATCAAGCAGACCGAGGATTACATTACCGGCCGTTTCGGCTGACGAGGGCACTGACCACGGCTTGCGGCGCAAATGTCTCTGCAAAGGCCTTGCGTAACCGCTGTCGTTGACCATACCCCATCCCTGCTTTAATATAGCGAGCTTTTTAGTGGGGTAGAGGATGCGTCGCAAACTCGTGGCCGGCAACTGGAAGATGCATGGCAGCCTGGCGGAAAACCAGGCCTTGCTGGGGGCATTGAAGACAGCTTTGAACGGCCTGCAAGGTGCCGGTGCAGCCATTTGCGCGCCTTATCCCTACCTGGCGCAGCTGCAATCCGAACTCAAGGGAACCACTCTCGCCTGGGGCGCTCAGAACGTGAGCGAGCACGCCAAGGGCGCGTTCACCGGTGAAGTGTCGACCGCCATGCTGAAGGACTTTGGCTGTGTTTACGCCATTGTCGGTCACTCCGAGCGGCGCAGCCTTTACGGCGAATCCGACGAGACGGTGGCGAAGAAATTCATGGCCGCCCAGTCGGCTGGCCTGATTCCCATCCTGTGCGTGGGTGAGACCCTGGCCGAGCGCGAGGGCGGTATTACCGAGCAGGTGGTGGGGCGCCAGCTGGATGCGGTCATCAATGCCGCAGGCGTCGATGCGCTGGCCAAGGCTGTGGTGGCTTACGAGCCGGTTTGGGCGATTGGCACTGGCAAGACCGCCAGCCCTGAGCAGGCGCAGGCGGTGCATGCCTTCATCCGCGGAAAGATTGCGGGCCTCGACAAGGCCGTGGCGGACGGGCTGGGGATCCAGTACGGCGGCAGCGTGAAGGCCTCGAATGCGGCCGAACTGTTTTCGCAGCCCGACATTGACGGCGGGCTGATTGGCGGCGCCTCGCTGATCGCGGATGAATTCATCGCGATTTGCAAAGCGGCAGCCTGATTTTTTAGGTATCGAACATAATGGAAACGCTAGTCTGGATAGTGCATCTGCTGGTTTCGGCCACCCTCGTGGGCCTGGTGCTGCTGCAGCACGGCAAGGGCGCCGACATGGGTGCGGCCTTTGGCAGCGGCGCTTCCGGCAGCCTGTTTGGTGCCAGCGGCTCGGCGAATTTCCTGTCGCGCGCAACCGCAATCGCGGCAACCATTTTTTTCCTGACCAGCATGACGCTGACCTATTTCTCGCTGAATCGCACCGCCCATGGCGGCGTGCTGGACAAGATTCCGGCCAAGACTCAGCAGCAGGCGCCGGCCAAACAGCCGGCCCAGGGCCAGGGCGAGGCTGCGCCGAAATCCGGAGAGATTCCGAAATAGCTTGATTTGAAGTTCAACGGAATGCGCTGTATAAGCATCGCATTCATCACCAGCCGACGTGGTGGAATTGGTAGACACGCTATCTTGAGGGGGTAGTGACGAAAGTCGTGCGAGTTCGAGTCTCGCCGTCGGCACCATTAGTTTTAATAATCTGATCATTAGTCAAGACTATCTTGTATCTCATTGTTTTCAATCGGGAAACAGGCATTTTCCAAGCTTGACAGTTTTTGCCTCGTAACACTAAACTTCCTCTCATATAACACCGTCCCGACGCAGGACGGTTTTTTATCGCGAGGGTAGGACGAGGATGCTGGAGAACTATCTCCCCATATTGTTGTTTATTCTGGTGGGACTGGCCTTTGGCGTTGTGCCCATCATGGCCGGCCGGTTGCTGGCCCCCAACAAGCCGGACAGTCAGAAACTCTCCCCCTATGAATGCGGCTTCGAGGCCTTCGAAGATGCGCGCATGAAGTTCGACGTGCGCTACTACCTCGTTGCCATCCTCTTCATCCTGTTCGACCTGGAAATTGCCTTCCTGTTTCCCTGGGCCGTGGTGCTCGAGAAAATCGGCATGTTCGGGTTTGTTGCCATGGTCATCTTCCTCGGCATCCTCGTTGTCGGTTTCATCTATGAATGGATGAAAGGCGCACTTGAGTGGGAATAATCTTGGACATGCACAATGAGTATTGAAGGCGTCCTCGAACAGGGCTTCATTACCACCAAAGCCGACCAGCTCATCAACTACATGCGCACGGGCTCAATGTGGCCGATGACCTTCGGCCTGGCGTGCTGTGCCGTGGAAATGATGCAGGCTGGCGCCTCGCGCTACGATCTCGACCGTTTCGGCATCGTGTTTCGTCCCAGTCCCAGGCAGTCCGACGTGATGATCGTGGCTGGCACGCTGTGCAACAAGATGGCCCCTGCGCTGCGCAAGGTCTACGACCAGATGCCGGAGCCGCGCTACGTCATTTCGATGGGCAGCTGCGCCAATGGCGGCGGCTATTACCATTATTCCTACGCCGTGGTGCGCGGCTGCGACCGCATCGTGCCGGTGGACATCTATGTGCCCGGCTGCCCGCCCACGGCAGAGGCATTGTTGTTTGGCTTGATTCAATTGCAGAACAAGATCAAGCGCACCAACACCATCGCCAGATAATTCGAAGAACAACTCATGGCACTTTCCCTGGAAACGCTTTCCACTTGCCTTCAAAACACCTTCGGCGATGTACTGGTCAAGACCGAAATCCGGCTCGGCGAGCTGACTGTCCAGATCAAGGCGGACTCGCTTGCCCAGGCCATGCAGACCTTGCGTGACCATTCCGACCTGCGCTTCTCGCAGCTGACAGATTTGTGCGGCATGGACTACAGCAATTACAAGGAAGGCGGCTGGGAAGGCCCGCGCTTCGCCGTGGTCTATCATCTCCTGTCCATTGCCCACAACGTGCGCCTGCGTGTGCGTGTTTTCTGCACTGACGATGAACTGCCTATGGTCGGGTCAGTCACCGGCATCTGGCCCTCGGCCAACTGGTTTGAACGCGAGGCTTTCGATCTCTATGGCATCGTGTTCGAGGGGCACCCCGACCTGCGCCGCATTCTCACCGACTATGGCTTTGTCGGCCATCCGTTCCGGAAGGACTTCCCGCTTTCGGGGAATGTGGAAATGCGCTACGACCCTGTGCAGCAGCGCGTAATCTATCAGCCTGTGTCCATCGAGCCGCGTGAAATTACCCCTCGCATCGTGCGTGAAGAGAATTATGGGGAAGGTCGCTGACATGGCCGAGATCAGAAATTACACAATGAATTTTGGCCCTCAGCACCCGGCGGCGCATGGAGTGCTGCGGCTGGTCCTGGAACTGGACGGCGAGGTGATCTGCCGCGCCGATCCGCATATCGGGCTTTTGCACCGCGCCACCGAGAAGCTGGCCGAGCACAAGACCTTCATCCAGTCGGTGCCCTACATGGACCGCCTGGACTACGTGTCGATGATGTGCAACGAGCACGCCTACGTCATGGCCATCGAAAAACTGACCGGGATCGAGGTGCCGCTGCGCGCGCAATACATCCGCGTGATGTTCGACGAGATCACCCGTATCCTCAACCACCTCTTGTGGATCGGCGCGCATGCGCTCGACGTCGGGGCCATGACCATGTTCCTCTACGCCTTCCGCGAGCGCGAGGACCTCATGGACTGCTACGAGGCGGTCTCTGGCGCGCGCCTGCATGCGGCTTACTACCGTCCGGGCGGCGTCTATCGAGATCTGCCCGACAGCATGCCGCAGTACCAGGCTTCCAGGTTTCACAATGCCGAGGCGGTGAAGAAGCTGAATGAAAACAGGCAGGGCTCGATGCTCGACTTCATTGAGGACTTCACCAACCGTTTTCCGGGCTACGTCGACGAATACGAAACCCTGCTCACCGACAACCGCATCTGGAAGCAGCGCACCGTGGGCATTGGTGTGGTGTCGCCGGAACGCGCACAGGCACTGGGCTTTACCGGCCCCATGCTCAGGGGCTCGGGCGTGGAATGGGATTTGCGCAAGAAGCAGCCTTACGAAGTGTACGACCGCATGGATTTCGACATCCCGGTCGGCGTGAATGGCGACTGCTACGATCGCTACCTCGTGCGCATGGAAGAGATGCGGCAAAGCAACCGCATCATCCGCCAGTGCGTGGATTGGCTGCGCAAGAATCCCGGCCCGGTGATTACCGACAACCACAAGGTGGCGCCGCCTTCCCGGCTGGAAATGAAGCAGAACATGGAAGAGCTGATCCACCACTTCAAGCTTTTCACCGAAGGCATGCACGTGCCGGAAGGCGAGTGCTACGCGGCGGTGGAGCATCCCAAGGGCGAGTTCGGCATCTACCTGGTGTCGGACGGTGCCAACAAGCCCTACCGCCTGAAAATCCGCGCGCCCGGCTTCCCCCACCTGGCGGCGCTGGACGAAATGAGCCGCGGCCACATGATTGCTGA
The DNA here is from genome assembly GCA_036734185.1 of Thiobacillaceae bacterium. Taxonomy (GTDB): domain Bacteria; phylum Pseudomonadota; class Gammaproteobacteria; order Burkholderiales; family Thiobacillaceae; genus UBA6918. The sequence continues at coordinate 4,487 of DAIMZB010000097.1, forward strand.
TGTGGTGGCGATTATTGGTACCCAGGACATCGTGTTCGGTGAAATTGACAGGTAAACATGATGCTTAGCACCGAATCCCTCGCCCAGATCGACAAGGAAGTCGCCAAGTACCCGGCCGAGCAGCGCCAGTCGGCGGTGATGTCGGCGCTGCGCATCGCCCAAGTGGAGAAGGGCTGGCTGTCCAACGAAGTCATGGACTTCGTCGCGCAGTACCTCGGCATGCAGCCGATCGCCGTGTACGAAGTGGCGACCTTCTACAACATGTACAACACGAAGCCGGTGGGCAGGCACAAGCTCTGCGTCTGCACCAATCTGCCGTGCAAGCTAATGGGCGCGGACCGCATCGCCGACCGGCTCAAGGAAAAGCTGGGCATCGAGTTCGGCGAAACCACCGACGACAAGGCCTTCACGCTGGTCGAAGGCGAGTGCATGGGCGCCTGCGGCGACGCGCCGCTGCTGCTGGTCAACAACCACCGCATGGAAAGCTTTCTCGACGACGAGAAGGTGGACGCGCTGCTGGATGAGCTAAAGGGCAAATAAGCATGATCATCCAAGGCGGCCCCGTCATCTTCAACACCCTGCATCTTTCGGAACCCTGGAAGCTCTCGACCTATGAAAGCGCGGGCGGCTACGCTGCGCTGAAGAAAATCCTCGCCGAGAAAACGCCTGCAGAGGACATCATCGCCGAAGTGAAAACCTCGGCCCTGCGCGGCCGCGGCGGCGCAGGCTTCCCGACCGGCCTGAAATGGAGCTTCATGCCGCGCCAGTTCCCGGGCGACAAGTACATCGTGTGCAATTCCGACGAGGGCGAGCCTGGAACATTCAAGGATCGCGACATCATGCGCTACAACCCGCATGCGCTGATCGAGGGCATGATCATCGCCGGCTACACCCTCGGTGCGAAGGCGGGCTACAACTACATCCACGGCGAGATCTGGGACATCTACGAAGGCATGGAGCGTGCCGTCGAAGAGGCGCGCGCCGCCGGTTATCTGGGCGACAACATCCTCGGTTCGGGTTTCAGCTTCAATCTCTACAACCATCACGGCTACGGCGCCTACATCTGCGGCGAGGAGACGGCGCTGCTGGAGTCGATCGAAGGCAAGAAGGGCCAGCCGCGCTTCAAGCCGCCGTTCCCGGCGTCTTTTGGTCTGTACGGGAAACCCACCACGATCAACAACACCGAGACGCTGGCCAGCATCCCCTACATCATGCGCGAGGGCGGGCAGAAATTCCTCGAGCTGGGCAAGCCCAACAACGGCGGCACCAAGCTGTTCTCGATTTCCGGCCATGTGGAAAAGCCAGGCAACTACGAAGTTGCGCTCGGCACGCCGTTCTCCAAACTGCTGGAAATGGCCGGGGGCGTGAAGGACGGGCGCAAGCTCAAGGCCGTGATCCCGGGCGGTTCCTCGGCGCCGGTGCTGCCGGGAGAAATCATGATGGATTGCACCCTGGACTTCGATTCCATCGCCAAGGCTGGCTCCATGCTGGGCTCGGGGGCGGTGATCGTGATGGACGACACCGTGTGCATGGTGAGGG
>DAIMZB010000098.1:0-5681 GCA_036734185.1 Thiobacillaceae bacterium
ACGTATGACCATCATGAAAAGCTGCAACAATCTTATTGACAGACAGCTAATCATTTTGAGGGAAGTGCTGACAACTGGGCTGTTTGAGAAAGTCGAGAGACTCTTTAACCTGGCTGCCGACATAGTCACCCCCATAGCCGCAGTCGTTGGTTCACTAATTGCGGTTGTGCTTGCAATCAAGACTGACTCGCTTCAAATATTTTTGGCGAGCTTCATATGGATTCTGGCACTTATTATTTGTTACTACATTGGCAGCAAGCTGCAGAATGCATGTGAAAAAACACTGCGCAACAACCCGTCCTCCATTGCAAACCAAGAATATCTCGATGTGATTAGCGTTATAACGCTTGTAGGGGCAATGGCTTCCTTTCTTCTTGGCATCTTTTTCGCGGTGAAGTTTAGTTATTTTCAGGCTTTTGTGATTGGCCTTGGAATTGCGCTGCTGTTGATCTATTCGGCCTGGTTAACGTTACAGCCCTCGCTGGTTACAACCTATGTTCAAGAATCTTCATCCGCTGGTATTGATGCGATTGCCATTCTGGTCCTGACCAGCAAGATTTACCTGAGATCCAACAAGGTGCTATTTGGACTTTTGGCTGTAGTCGGAACAATTTTGTTGGTACAAGCCCTTTTCAATTCTTTTGGAGAGCCGTACGAGATTCTTATGGGCGGAGCCCAGGGATTGCTGGGTTTCATTCTGGTAATCGTTGGCCTCACAGCGCCTTTCATGTGCTATGTGGGATTCGTATTGGGCTACATGCTTCTGGATGTAATGCGGTCTTTGCTTGGAATTGGAAAGCCCAATCTACCCGTGCAAGATTTTGCACCGACCAATCCAGGTGAGCCTTCCGGCTCGAGCGTATCCGGTCCGCTGGTCAAGAAAATCATATTGGCTCTAATCGCCGTGATCGTTGGACTTACCGTAGTCATCAAAGGGAAAGAACTTTATAACGACTACCAAATCAAGGCCGAGGCCCGTCAGGCTGAAGAGGAAAAGCAAAAGGCCGAAGAAGAAGCCCTTAAAGCAGCCGAGGCAGCCGAAAAATCAAGAGTTGAGGCATTCGTAACCAATGCCCGCAAGTACGTAAAGAAACCAGCAATCGACTTGGTCCTTGATCCACAAATTAACGGCCTGTTCCGGCAGATTCTTGGCTCTGAGACCTCTACTTTTGAGGGGTTTTTTACACAATCGAATGAGGTAACCGAGGTTGATGGCCTGCTGCTGGCATCCGGTTGTCGAAAAGATCAATGCGAACAATTCAAAGCACTTGCTGTAGTTGATTTAGCAGGCACGAAGGTGTTTACGGTCGTAATCATCAACGGTGAGCCTCGCTTCTTTGGTATTCAAGCAGCTGATGCGCCTCCTGCCGTCAAGAAATGGGCAATGTCCAGCCGCTAACAAGCGCTCAACGAAAAAGCCGCTCAAATGAGCGGCTTTTTTATCGCCCCAGCTGGGCATGGACAAATAGCCTGTTCCGGCATTCAAAATACAGCTGAGGTTCTTCCAAATTCCAATGCATTTAACTTGGGAGGCCATCTATGGGAATTCTGGAATATGTCGAGAGTGCGACACCAGGATTTGGGGGTTGAGGAAGGGGCTTCATCTATGTGCACGCATTCCGCCCAATATTTCCCAAATTAGTTGTGAATTAACCTAAAATCGCTCCCTACATCTGGCATTTATTTTCTTCATCCTGTTGGTTTTATTGGCTTTTTGCAGCTCAGCCGGATAAAGTAGAGGACTCATAACCCTTGAGGGTAGTCCGGGTCTCACCGGCCCAACAACAAGAACCTATTGCAGCAGCAATTGGAATCATCTCGAGAAGGGTTAGGCCGAAATCTGGGCGACTGCCCCGAAACGATGCGACATCGGATCAGGAATGCGGACTAGGGTAGGGACAAAAATAGACTCTAAACCTCAACAAAGAAGAGGGGGACAATAGTGGGAGGAGAACAAAAAAAGACAGGCGAAAAACGCTTGCTCATCCTGCAGACCCTGGCGGCCATGCTGGAGGAGCCCAGCCCGGAAAAAATCACCACCGCGGCGCTGGCCCGGCGGCTGAATGTTTCCGAGGCGGCGCTTTACCGGCATTTCGCCAGCAAGGCCCAGATGTACGAAGGACTGATCGCGTTCATCGAGGATACCCTGTTCGGCCTGATTGCGCGGCTGACGGCGGAGACGCCGGACCCCGTCAAGCAGGTCGAATCCATCCTCTCCATGCTGCTGGGGTTCGCCCAGAAAAACCGCGGCATGACCCGCGTCCTGATCGGCGAGGCTCTGGTCAACGAGGATCCCCGCCTGCAAAAGCGCATCAACCAGCTGTACGACCGGCTTGAAGCCCAGTTGCGGCAATGCCTGCGTTTCATGGACGCCGGGCATGCCGGCAAGGATCCCAAGCTGCTGGCCAATCTCTTCATGGCGCAGGTGATGGGCCGTTGGCACCTGTTCGCGAAAAGTGGCTTCGAACGCGACCCGGCAGGCGACTGGCCGCAACTGTGGCGCGAGTTGTCCCTGACGCTGGAAAAGAAAATTCCCGCTTAAGCGCCTTGCGCACAAATCGTGCAAGCGCTGTCGCGCGGCACCCGCACCTCGCGAAATTCGCCGGACAGCGCATCGTACAAGACCAGCCTGCCGGTAACGGTGCGGCCGATTCCGGCCAGCAGCTTGATCGCCTCTACCGCCTGCATCGTTCCGATCACGCCAACCAACGGTGACAGCACGCCGGCCTCGCTGCAGCGCAGCCCTTCCTCGGTTGTTTCCGGGAACAGGCATTGATAACAGGGCGAATCCGGCTGGCGCGCATCGAACACCGCCAACTGCCCGGAAAACCCCAGGGCGGCTCCGCTCACCAAAGGTTTTCGCAAGGCCACGCAGGCACGGTTGACCGCATGACGAGTGGCAAAGTTGTCCGAGCAGTCGAGCACCACATCGGCGCCGGCGATCGCGGTTTCCAGCGCCTGTCCCTGGAGCCGCGCCTGCAGTGCTTCAACGCGGATGCTCGGATTGATCGCGAGGACATGGTCGCGCAGCGAGAGGGCCTTATTGACGCCAACGGCGGAGGTGCCATGGCCGATCTGGCGTTGCAGGTTAGTGAGGTCCACGACATCGGCATCGGCAATCACCAGCCTGCCGACACCGGCCGCGCCAAGATAGAGTGCGGCCGGGCACCCCAGGCCGCCGGCGCCGACGATCAGTACCGAGCCGCCGCAGAGCTTCTCCTGCCCTTCAATCTCGATTTGCGGCAGCAGGATGTGGCGACTGTAGCGCAGCAGATCTTCATCATTCATGGCATGCACGGTCGAAAGCGGCTTTCGTCCTATTTGTATTCGCGCCACTCTTCCGGCGTCTCATCCTTGTCGCCATGCATGTGCTGTTCATACACGCGCGCGAAGACCTGCTGGGATTTTGCATCTGGGGCATTGATAGCCAGGTTCTCGCGCTGCACGTTCTCGCAGAAGTAGATCAACGCACGCCTGATTTTATGCAACAGGCTGTTGTCGAGGTGGAAGCCCTGCGAGCCGAGCGCCTTCTCCAGGCCCTGCAGGGTGTAGTGCGTGACTTTGTAGTGTACGACCAGCGTCCTCGCGCTTTCGGTCTTGAGGCTTGCCTGTATGCCGTCGAGGCCGTCGAGCAGTTCCCGCGCACGTTCTGCCTGCCCGAGGGGCAGGTCATGAAAAACGATTTCGCGGATCTTTTCGAGGTCGGTGGGCAGCATGGGCGGGCACGCAGGCTAGACTCGCTCCCAGTATCGCCCCGGTGCCGGCGCAACGCAAGTGCGGGCGCCGGCCCGATGGCGCATCATTTGCCCTGAATGATGGTGATGCCCTTGAGCAGATTCAGCGCCTGATTGACCTGATAGTCATTCTTGGAAACCACCTCGCCCGGCTCCAGCGGCTTGATTTCCGGCTTTTTGCCGTTCCGCTCTTCCCTGGCTCCCTTCTCTGGAACCTTGGCAGATCCAGCCGGCCGGGCGTCTTCCGGCTGCGGATTTTCCAGATGCTTGGCGAGGTCGGATTCGCGCACGCCAAAATCCTCGTCCCCTGCGCCGTCAGGATCCTCGATCTTGATGTCGGGCTCGATGCCCTTGGCCTGGATGGAACTCCCGGCCGGCGTGAAGTAGCGCGCCGTGGTGAGCTTGATGGCGGTGTCGTTGCCCAGAGGCAGGATGGTCTGCACCGAGCCCTTGCCGAAGGTCTGGGTGCCCATCACCACGGCGCGCTTGTGGTCCTGCAGCGCGCCCGCCACGATCTCGGAAGCCGAGGCGGAGCCGCCGTTGACCAGCACGACCATGGGCACGGTTTTCACCCCGTCCGGCAGGTTCTTCAGGTAATCCGACTGCATGGGGCGCAGATAGTTATCCCGGCTGGCCGTAAGCCTCATTTTGGAATCCTCGGCACGGCCCTCTGTGTAGACCACCAGCGAATCCGGCTTCAGGAAAGCGGCGCTCACTGCCACCGCGCCATTCAGCAGGCCGCCGGGGTCGTTGCGCAGATCCAGCACCAGCCCCTTGAGCGGCGCCTTGTTGTCCTTGTAGAGCTTTTGCATGGCCTCGACCAGCAGGTCGCCGGTATGTTCCTGGAACTGGGTGATACGGACGTAGCCGTAGCCTGGCTCCACCAGTTTGAATTTCACGCTGCGAATTTTGATGACCGCACGGGTAAGTGTGACCACGAGCGGCTTTGACTCGCCCTTGCGAATCACGGTCAGCCTGATCTGCGTGCCCGGCTTGCCGCGCATGCGCTTGACCGCATCGTTGAGGTTCATGCCCTTGACCGGCGTGTCGTCGAGCTTGATGATCAAATCGCCGGTTTTAAGACCGGCGCGATAGGCCGGCGTATCCTCGATGGGCGACACCACCTTGACGAAGCCGTCTTCCATGCCGACCTCGATGCCAAGGCCGCCGAACTCGCCCTGCGTACCGACCTGCAAATCCTTGAAGGCGTCGGCGTCGAGGTAGGCGGAATGCGGGTCCAGCCCGGACAACATGCCGTTGATAGCTTCGGTAATGAGCTTCTTGTCATCCACCGGCTCGACGTAGTCGCTCTTGATGCGTGCGAACACGTCCGTGAATGCACGCAATTCCTTGACCGGCAGCGGCGCAACAGCCTCCTTGTCGGCCTGTGCCGAAAAGTTCAGCGTCAGCGCGAAGCCCGCCAGCAAACCCGCGAAGCCTGCCAATATCACCTTGCCGTATTGCCCTGCTGCCATGCTCATCTCACTTGATCCACGTCATTGGATTGATTGGGCGGCTTTGATACCGCAATTCAAAATACACCCCGGGACTTTCCTGGCCGCCGCTGTTGCCAACAGTGGCGATCGCCTCGCCCGTTTTCACCCGCTCACCCGCCTGCTTATACAGACTTTCATTGTTGCTGTATAGGCTCATGTAGCCATCGCCATGATCGACAATCACGAGGTTGCCAAACCCGCGCAGCCAGTCGGCAAAGGCCACCGTGCCGCCCGCCACTGCACGGACTTCGGTGCCGGTCGTGGCGCGTATGAAAATGCCCTTCCAGCTTACGCCACCGCCCTCCCTCGGAGTGCCGAACTTGTTCATGAGTTCCCCCGCCACCGGAAAACGCAGCAGGCCTTTCAACCTGGAGAAGGGCGTGCCGTCGTTGCCCGGTTCCGGCAACCGGGTATTCACAGCGACCGGTTTGCCCCCGGTCGCCCCTTTGCC
>DAIMZB010000099.1:0-5632 GCA_036734185.1 Thiobacillaceae bacterium
AGCCAGTATTTCGCGGTCGCGAAAATCGGCCGCGACCAGCTCGAGGACTATGCCCGCCGCAAGGGCTGGGACGTCGCCACCGCGGAGAAGTGGCTGGCACCCAATCTTTAGGGCGGCGGGGCTCGGCCGGTCTAAAGTTTTTCAAAATTGGCGCCGTAAAAAGGAGGTTTATGTCCTTTTTAATTACATTCGCATATGCCCATCGAGCTCTACAAAGACCCCCATCATGTCTGCCTGATGTTCAATGATTTGGTGGACGACGCTGAAAGCGAGGCCGTCCAGGCCAATCAATTCCTGATCGTCACCGATGGCGAAGGCGCGGTCATCGATCCGGCCGGGATGATGACCTACAACGCCCTGTTCGTGGCAATGCAGAAATTCTTCCCGCCCAAGAACCTGCGCTACATATTCGCTTCGCACCAGGACCCGGACATCGTCGCCTCGCTCAACCGCTGGCTGTCAGGAAGCGACGCCCAGCTGTATGTCTCTGCACTGTGGTCGCGCTTCGTGCCGCACTTCTGCACCGGCGGGCGCACCGAGGGCCGCATTACGCCCATCCCCGACCGCGGCGTCCGCGTACCACTGGGCAACACCAGCATCTACGCGATTCCTGCGCACTTCCTGCATGCCGAAGGCAATTTCCAGTTCTATGACGACCGTTCGAAGACCCTGTTCTCCGGCGACATGGGTGCCTCGCTGGTGCATCACGACGAGGTGCTGGTGCCAATTGCCTCCAAGGCCGACTTCGTGGCCAACCTGAAGCACATGGAAGGCTTCCACAAGCGCTACATGGTTTCCAGCAAGGCCTGCCGGCTATGGGCCAACATGGTGCGCGGCATGGATGTCCAGATGATGGTGCCGCAGCACGGCCGCTACTTCGTGGGACGCGAAGCCGTCAACGCCTTCCTGGACTGGATAGAAAAGCTGGAATGCGGGATCGACCTGTTCACCCAGGACAACTACCGCTTTCCGCCGTCCAAGTAAGGGCCATCCGGGCCAGCGACCAGCACAGCGGGATGCCCCCTGACCTGCACCCAGCCTTGGCCGGCTAGACCTGCCACTGCCCGCTTCTGACCTTGTCCCACCAGAACAGCGCGGTAGTGGTCTTGGTCTCGCAGATCTCGCCGCGACGGATCATGGCCATCGCTTCGTCAAAGGGCACGCGCAGGATTTCGAGGAATTCGTCGTGGTCGCGCTCATGGCCGACATGCTGCAGATCCTGCGCCAGGAAGAAGAACATCTTCTCGTTGCAGTAGCCGATGGCAGGATAGAACTCGAACAGGAACTGCAGCTTACCGGCGCGATAGCCAGTTTCCTCGATCAGTTCGCGCTGGGCGCAGAATTCCGGCGTTTCGTCCGGGTCCAGCTTGCCCGCCGGCACTTCGATGAAATCTCGGCCGCAGGGATAACGATGCTGCCGCTCGAGCAGCACATCGCCGTTTTCGAATACCGGCAAAATCACCGCCGCCCCGGGGTGGAGAATGTATTCGCGTGTCGAGGTGTGGCCGTTCGGCAGGCGCACGGTGTCGCGGCGTGCCTTGAGCAGTTGGCCCTGGCACATCCATTCGGATGCCAGCATGGTTTCAGTCAGATCGGTGGTGTCGCTCATTTGCTTGTCTCAAGAACCGCAATTTCAGGCCGTTAATCCCTCTGCGTGGGCGCATAAAAACCATCGCGCACGGCCAGACAAAAACGGCAATCACCCGAGCATGATAATGGAGGCGCCAGCCGCCGCAAAAAACAGGGCGCAAGGCTGCTGACAAAAAAAAAGCCGGGTGGGGGAAACCACCCGGCAAAACCGGAGGGAACGACTAGCGTTACCTCGCTGCGGAGAACCGAAGGGCGCCGGTTTCGGCAAACCCATGAATGAATGTTACGGCGCATGTTTCGCCTTGCATATATAACTAAAGTAATAGTCCGCTCGCGCACGGACACTCTGGCGCATGCCCCTTGTTCGAAGATTTTTCACGACATCACGAACAGGTTAGACTCTAGCCACCCACGCAAAAAGCCGCGCATGGCGAGCTGCACGCGGATACTCAGTAGGCTCCCGGAAAACCCGATGAAAATTTTGCTGGCCGACGACCACCCATTGTTTCGCGAAGGCGTGAAACATGTCCTGATGCTTCTGGGCGAAGACGTCACCATTGTTGATGCCCACGATTACCCTTCGCTGTTCGCCGAGGCCGCTGCACACCCAGACCTCGACCTGGTGCTTGCGGACCTTTACATGCCCGGCATGGGCGGGCACGAAGGCATCGCTGAATTCAGAAACCAGTTTCCGGACACACCGCTGGTCATCATGACCGCATCCGAATCGCGTGCCGACGCCCGGCGCGCGCTCGCGTCCGGCGCGCTCGGCTACGTGCTGAAATCCTCCCCCAGCCAGGAAATGCTGGACGCCCTGATCCGTGTGCTTGATGGCGGCATCTATGTCCCGCCCATACTCGTGGGCGACGAGCAGCCGGATGACCCGGTGAGCCTGATGCCGCTTTCCAGCCAGGGCATCCGCCTCACGCACCGGCAGCTGGAGGTTCTGAAGCTTCTGCTGCAGGGTAAACCCAACAAGATCATCGCACGCGAGCTGGATCTGTCCGAGGGCACGGTAAAAATCCACGTAGCCGCCATCTTCAAGGCGCTCGGAGTCACCAACCGAACCGAGGCGGCGGTCGCCGCACAGCGCTTCGGCCTGAACTTGCCCAACGCCTAGACGGCGCCCAGATGCTTCAGCGAACTCTGACCGGAGAGGGAGCCCCGTCACCCGCCCGCCGCCTCCAGAAGCTCGGCGCGCGCTTCTGGCAGCAAACCATCCGCACCCGCATTCTCGTCATTGCGCTGGTTCCTTCGCTTCTCACCGCAGGGCTGCTCACCATGCAGCTGCTCAGGCAAACACTGACCGAAACCGAGCAGAACGCGCGCGCCGAATTGCTCAGCGCAACCCGGCACATGGCGGCCGCAAGCCAGTATGCCCTCGCCAGCGACAACGCCGACTTGCTGTGGAAAACCGCAGAACAGGAGCGCCTGCAGGAAAAACTTCAATTCACCTGCATACAGGATGTGAAAGGATCGCAGCGCTACTGCGCCGGCATTCCGGATCTCAAATCGATATCGGCCATGCCTGCTGTCGGCGAGGTCGTTAAAATTCCCGGCGCCTGGCTCGCTGCACACCCGATCCTGATGCCGGAGCCCCTGCTTGGTACCGGTTTCTCCCTTGGTCCCGCCGCATCGCCCAAAATCATCGGTTACGCCATCGCCGCCATGAGCACCGAGCCTCTGCGCAGCGCGCAGCGCAAGGCACTTTTTACCGCAACAAGCCTGATCCTCATTTCCGGGCTGCTGACTGCCTTCCTTGCCTGGCGTTTGTCGAACCGGCTCACGCGCCGCATCCAGCATGTCTCACAGGCGGTAGACCGGATCGCCAGCGGCAACCTGCAGATTCGCGTCAAAAGCGATTCCTCGACTGAACTCGGCGTGCTGGAAGACGGCATCAATCGCATGGCCGAATCCCTCCAGGCGCACCAGGATGAATTACAGGTGCGCATCATCCACGCCACCGCCGACCTCGCGGCAAAGAAAGAGGAAGCGGAGCGCGCCAACACCGCCAAGTCGAGGTTCTTCGCATCGGCCAGCCACGACTTGCGCCAGCCTTTGCACGCCCTCGGCCTGTTTGGCGAAGCGCTCAAGCAGCGTGTCAGCAGTAGCGAACTGCAAACCCTGGCCTCACAGATTTCCAGTTCCATTTCCTCTCTGGAAACCCTGCTCAATGCGCTGCTCGATGTTTCACGCCTGGATGCCGGCACGATCGAGGTGCGCAAGCGCCATTTCCCGGCCAGCCAGCTGTTTGACCACATCCGGCAGCAGTTCGAGGGTCCCGCAGCCGCCAAGGGTCTGAAGCTCAGGGTGCGCCCGACTAGCTGGATTCTTTTCAGCGACCCGGTCCTGCTCGAACGCATTCTTATCAACCTGGTTTCCAACGCGTTGCGCTACACCCAGGACGGCCGCATCGTGGTCGCCGGCCGCAAGCGCGGCAATTCCCTGCTCATCCAGGTCTGGGATACGGGCATCGGTATCCCCAAAAGCGCGCTGGATACGATTTTTGAAGAATTCGTGCAGCTCAACAATCCGGAGCGCGACCGCGAAAAGGGACTGGGACTGGGGCTGGCCATTGTTTCGCGTACCGTGAGCCTGCTGGGCCTGCGCATCAGCGTACAGTCGCGCGTAGGCCATGGCTCGGTGTTCAGCCTGGAAGTGCCGCTGGGCTCGAGACACCAGATTTCGCCCGTGGAATCGCCCAGCCTGGCACTGGCGGCAAGCCTGCAACAACGGCTTGCGGTGGTGGTGGATGATGAAGTCCCAATCCTTCGCGCCATGGAAAGCCTTTTCAAGACCTGGGGTGTGGGGCTGGTTACCGCGCGCAGCGCCGAGGAAGCGCTCGCCCAGTTGCGCCAGCTTGGCAGCGCCCCGGATTTCCTGATTACCGATTACAGCCTGGGCGACAATACCAACGGCATTGAAGTGGCGCGTCGCTTTCGTTCGGCATTCGGGCCCGGACTGCCGGTGCTGGTGCTGACCGGTGATACCGCCCCGGACACGATGCAGCGAATCGCCGAAGCCGGCTTCAAGATCATGTACAAGCCCGTGCGCCCGGCGCGCCTGCGCGCAGCACTGGCGCACCTGCTCGAGAAGGACAAGTCCGCAAGCCCCGGCTGGCAGGACAGCGCCTTCAGGCCGCCGCCGGGGTGATTCAAGCCAGCATTCAATCCAGCACCAGGATAAAGCCGGCCGACATCGCGTAATCCTGCGTCAACTGGATGCCATTCACCTTCTGGTAAACCGGCAGTTCGATTTGCGCATGCAGCATCAGGTTTCTTGACCATGCATACACCACCCCCGGCACGATGGCGGCTTCGGTGCGGCCGCTTTCATCGGGCTCCGCGTTGGTCCCGCGATCCTGTCCGGTGTGCAGCACATTTGCCATCAGCAGCAAATCGACATGCCCGCTGAGCGGATACTGCCAGCCTGCTTGCAAGGTCGTGCGCCAGCCCGGCCGATAGCCGGCCCGTTCGTTCAACGGGAGTTGCGCCAACAAGTTGGCGAACAGGCTGCCGGGCATGGCGAGCGACGAATAAGCCAGGCCGCCGCCCAGCAGCAGGTCGGTCGTGCCGCTGCCCGGCTGCAGGCTGCGTTCGGCTTCGTCACCATCGGCATTGCGAACATCAATTTTTCCAGTTGGCAGCTTGAGGCCGCCGGTGATGCTCCACGAAACATTGCCGGCGGGGGCAGGCACCGGCTGGTAGCGCACTTTCACGCGCGCATCGCCCAATTCATCGAACTGCCAGCTTTCCGGAATCGGCGTGCCGAGATGATTGTGGACATGCAGGTGTTCACGGTTCGAATAGGGCAAAACCACGCCCATGCTCCATTCAGGGGAAAATCCGTAGTCCATGCCGAGCAGGAAATTGCGGTTGAGGGTCTTGATTTCCTCGTGGTGCGCCTCGAACTGGTCGCGCGCGATTTTCTCGGTGCCTTCACGCAGCTGGCTCTGGTTGATGTATTCGGTTTGCCCCCAGACGCGCCACCCCGGGCTCACGCCCTGGGTCAGGCCAAGCCAGTCGCTCGAAGCCGAACAAAA
>DAIMZB010000100.1:0-5426 GCA_036734185.1 Thiobacillaceae bacterium
GCGCCTTGAGGTATTGGTCGATGGCCGGCGGCGCCTCGTCCAGGTATCGGATTCCAAGGCCGCCGCCGAGATCGAAGTGCTCCAGGGGCAGGCCGGTCGCTTCCAGCATGTCCACGAACTCGAGGATTTTTTCCAGTGCCGCCTCGAACGGCGCGATCTGCGTGAGCTGCGAACCGATGTGGAAATCGATGCCGGTCACCCTGAGGCCCGGAAGCGCCGCGGCCTTCCGGTACAGCCTGGGCGCGTCATCGTAGGGCACGCCGAACTTGTTTTCCTTGAGGCCGGTGGATATGTAGGGATGCGTCTGTGCGTCGACATCGGGATTGACGCGCAGGGAAACCGGTGCGCGCTTTCCCATGGATCTCGCCACTGCATCGAGCCGCTCCAGTTCCGGCTCGGATTCGACATTGAAGCAGAGGATGCCGGCGGCGAGGGCCTGCCGCATTTCGGCCTCGGTTTTGCCGACGCCGGAGAACAGGATTTTTTCCGGGCTGCCGCCCGCCGCGATGACCCGGGCAAGCTCTCCCGCGGACACGATGTCAAAACCCGCGCCCAGGCGCGCGAGCAGATTGAGAACCGCCAGATTGGAATTGGCTTTGACCGCGTAGCACACCAGGGCATCGCGGCCGGCGCAGGCTTGTTCGTACTCCCGATATGCCGATTCGATGGCTGCCCTGGAATAGACGAAACAGGGCGTCCCGAATTCGCGTGCGATGGCCTCAAGGGAAACCGATTCGGCGTGCAGAACGCCGTTTATTGCGGAAAAAGCGCTCATCTCCGTGAGGTACTATCGGCGGGCGGCTTTTGATCGGGCGCAGGCAGATAAAGGGCGCCCTTGGTGCCGCAGCCTGCGAGGAGGGTCAGGGCGAGTGTCAGTGCGGCGACACGAAGCATGGTGCAGTCTAGTTTGTTCAATGAAAGTGATCTTAGCACGCGCATGAACGAGACCGAATTCATCAGCGTTTCCAATGAAATACTGGAGAGGATTGCATCGGCCGTCGATCGCGCCGACCTTGACCTTGATTGCAGTTTCAAGGGCGAGGGAATCCTCGAAATCGAATTTGACGACGGAGCGAAGCTGATCATCAACAGAAACACGCCGGTCCGGGAGATCTGGGTGGCAGCGCCTTCGGGCGGATTTCACTTCCATGACTCTGGCGGCCGCTGGGTTGACACGCGGGACGGTGTTGAGCTTTCCAGCCGGGTTTCGGCCCTGCTCAGGCAGTTTTCCGGGGGGGACATTTCGATTTGAACGCAAGGTCCCGCAGGCAGGCGTTCAGGGCAGCGGCGTAAGCGGGTCCGGTTTGGGTTCCGGTGGCGGCTCCGGCGGAAGGTTTTCCTGATAGAAGAATTCGGTGCGTCCATCGGGAGTGCGCTGGGTTCCGTCCAGCACTTTCGCCGTTGCAATGCCCTCGGGTTGCGGCATGAAGACCTCGGGAACATCCTTGAGCGCCTTGCCCATGTAATCGATCCAGATCGGCAGCGCGGCGACGGCGCCAGTTTCGTTATTGCCCAGCTTCCGGGGCTGGTCATACCCCATCCAGGCAATGGCGACGATGCCGGGCTGATAGCCCGCGAACCAGGCGTCGACCTGGTCGTTGGTCGTGCCCGTTTTTCCGGCAAGATCCTTGCGTCCCAGGGAATTCGCCCGCGCGGCCGTGCCCTGTCTGACCACGTCATGCAACATGCTGTCCATGAGGAAGGCGTTGCGGGGGTCGATGACGCGAAGATTGGGGTCGCCGGCCAGGGCAGGCTGGGCCTGCGCCAGCAGATTGCCCCGGTCATCGACAATGCGCTGAACGATATACGGCTCGACCCTGTAGCCGCCGGTGGCGAATACCGTGTAGGCGCGCGCCATCTGCCAAGGCGTTACCGCGCCGGCCCCCAGCGCCATGGTGAGGTACGGCGGATGCTTGTCAGCGTCAAAACCGAAGCGGGTGACGTATTCCTGGGCATATTGCGTTCCGATCGACTGCAAAAGCCGGATCGAAACCATGTTCTTCGACCGAGTCAGGGCGGTGCGCATGCTGATCGGGCCATCATACTTGCCGTCGTAATTCTTGGGCTCCCAGACCTGCCCGCCGGTCAGGAATGGGTCGACGGTAACGGGCGAGTCGTTAATCATGCTGGCCGGAGTGAAGCCCTTTTCAAGCGAGGCCGAGTAGATAAACGGCTTGAACGAGGAACCGGGTTGGCGCCAGGCCTGGGTGACGTGGTTGTATTTGTTCAGGTTGAAGTCGAATCCGCCAACCAGGGCGCGCACCGAGCCATCGTAGGAATTGACCGAAACGAGGGCCGACTGCACGGTAGGCAGCTGGGAGATTGACCAGCGCTTCTTGTCGTCCTGCTGCACGCGGATGATGGCGCCGCGGCGGATGCGCTTGCCCGGGGTGGTTTTTTCATCGATTGCGCGTGCGGCAAACTTGAGCCCCTCGCCGCTGATCACGATGGTTTCGCCCCGGCGCCAGGCCCTCACCTCCTTGGCGTTGGCGTCAAGCACCACTGCCGCGTACAGATCGTCGCTGTCCTGATAGTCGGAAAGCACGTCGTCATAGGCCTCGTCACCGTCCTGCTTCAGGTCGGCAAACCCTTCGGGACCGCGGTAGCCGTGACGCCGGTCATAGTCAAGCATGCCCTTGCGCAGTGCGGCATAGGCGGCGTCCTGGTCGTCCTTGCGGAGGGTGGTGTAGACGCGGAATCCGCGCGTGTAGACCTCCTCCGGGTAGCGTTCATAAAGCATCTGTCGCACCATTTCCGCCACGTACTCGGCCCGCACGGAGAAATCCGCCCCGTCACGCTTCACTGCAATGGCGGCCTTCTGGGCTTCGGCAAATTGTGCGTCCGAGATGTAGTCCAGTTCGTGCATGCGCCGCAATACGTACAGCTGGCGCTGCTTTGCCCTGGTCGGATTCACAATGGGGTTGAAGGCTGACGGGGCTTTGGGCAGGCCTGCCAGGACGGCGGCTTCGGCAAGCGAGATCTTGGCCAGCGGTTTGCCGAAATAGGCCTGTGCTGCGGCAGCAAAGCCGTAGGCCCGCTGGCCAAGAAAGATCTGGTTGATGTAGAGCTCCAGGATCTGGTCCTTGGACAGGCCGGCTTCGATCTTGAAGGCCAAAAGGACTTCATAGAGCTTGCGAGTGACGGTCTTTTCCCGGCTCAGGAAGAAATTGCGCGCCACCTGCATGGTGATGGTGCTGGCCCCCTGCAGCTTGCCGCCCTGGCTGAGGTTGGAGTAGGCTGCCCGGAGGACGCCGATGTAATCGACGCCGGTATGATGGTAGAAGCGCTCGTCCTCGGCGGCCAGAATGGCGTTTTTCAGGACCGCCGGGACCGACTCGATTTTGACGACAGAACGGCGTTCTTCGCCAAACTCACCGATCAGGTGCCCGTCGGCGGTGTAGACACGCAGGGGAATCTTCGGACGGTAGTCCGTAAGTGATTCAATTGATGGAAGATTTGGGTAGGCGAGCAGCAACACGAAGGCTGCGATCGCGGCCCCAACGATACCAATTCCGGCGATGGTTGCCGCCGGGAAGGCGAGCCAGCGTAGCCACATGAAGAATTATCCTGCTAGTGTCTGACTATTATAGTGGCTTGATTGAAAGCCTATGTGGTATTTGTGCCGACTTGTAATAGAAAATGCTTTACAGGATCAAGGGTTGCTATTAGGATTTAACGTAGAATATACTTTCTTCGCCTAAGCGGGGATTTTGAAAGGGGAAATGGGCGTGGCGCTCTCATTGGATATCTTTAAGGCGAAGCTTCCGCCGCTGCTTGGCCTCGATATTAGTTCATCATCCATCAAGATGGTGGAACTGGTCGACGCCGGCAAGGGTGCCGCACGCGTTGAGCGCTACTCCATCGAGGCATTGCCCAAGGATGCCGTTGTTGACGGAAACATCGCCAATCTGGAAGCCGTGGTCGAATCGGTGCGTCGGGGCTGGAAGAAACTGGGCACCCGGACCAAGAATGTGGCCATGGCACTGCCGACCGCGGCAGTGATCACCAAGGTCATCACGGTTCCCGCCGGACTGCGCGAGGAAGAACTGGAACTCCAGGTCGAAACCGAGGCGAATCAGTACATTCCATTTGCGCTGGACGAGGTCAACCTGGATTTTCAGGTCATAGGGCCTGCGCCTTCCTCACCGGAAGAGGCGCAAGTCCTGATCGCGGCCTCGCGCAAGGAAAAGGTCGAGGACCGCATGGCGGTTGCCGAGGCCGCCGGGCTCAAGGCCACGGTGATGGACGTTGAAAATTACGCCGTACAGGCTTCTTTCGAGTTGATTCGAAAGCAGTTTCCCGAGGAAGGCAAGGACCAGAACGTCGCCTTGGTGGACGTCGGCGCGAACGTGATGAACATCATCGTCCTGCGCAATGACCAGAGCGTCTATACCCGCGAGCAGGCGTTTGGCGGCAGCCAGCTGACGCAGGACATCATGCGCCAGTACGGCATGAGCCAGGAGGAGGCCGAAGCGGCCAAGCGCACCGGCGGGCTTCCGGAAAACTATGAGACCGAGGTGCTTCGTCCTTTCATGGAGAATGTTGCGCTCGAGATCCAGCGCGCAATGCAGTTCTTTTTTACCTCGACGCCCTACACGTCCCTTGAACACATACTGCTGACCGGTGGTTCCGCCGTCATACCTGGCCTGGAAGAGGTTGTTTCGACCCGCACGCAGATCAATACCCTGGTCGCCAACCCTTTCGCCAGCATGAGCTACTCGCCAAGGATTCAGCTGAAGCGGCTGGTGGCCGATGCCCCCTCACTGATGGTTGCATGCGGTTTGGCGATGCGGAGGTTTGATCCCATATGATTCGCGTCAATCTACTGCCCTGGCGCGCGGAGCGCCGCAGTGCGCAACGCAAGCACCTCGCCCTGCTGGCAGGGGTGGTTGCTGCCATCGGGGCTGGCATCATCATCGCCGTCCATGGTGTGATCGCGGGATATATCGCGTCGCAGGAAGGCCGGAACGCCTATCTGAAGGGCGAAAACGCGCGCCTGGACAAGGAAATCGAGGAAATCAAGAAGCTGCGGGACGAGATCGCCGCACTGCTTGCGAGAAAGCAGGTCATCGAGCGGTTGCAGGCCGATCGCTCTCAGGTGGTCAATTTGCTGGATCAGCTGGTACGCCAGACCCCGGACGGTGTTTATCTTCGCTCGTTGAAGCAACAGGGACTGGCCGTCAATCTGGTGGGCTATGCCCAGTCCAATGCCCGTGTTTCAACGCTGATGCGCAATTTCGGGGCCTCACCGCACCTGGAGAATCCCGAACTGGTTGAAATCAAGGCGGCGGCGGTCAACAACAAGCGTGTTTCGGAATTCACCATGAACGTTCGCCTCAAGCGGCCCGAAAACGAGGCCGCGGCCAAGGCTCCGAAGGGCGCCCCGGCGAAGAAGGGCTGAACGATGAAACAATTGCTTGCTCAGT
>DAIMZB010000101.1:0-4845 GCA_036734185.1 Thiobacillaceae bacterium
GTCCGGCCGGACTGGTCCAGGGATAGAACAGGACCGAGTACAGGGTCTTGTCGCTGCCGGGGAAGGGATTGACCATGAAATAGGCGATCACCGCAATGACCAGCAGCACCATGACAGATTTGATGTTGCCGCCGCCGATACGGATCAGGGTCTTGTTGCCGCAGCCGGAGGCAAGCGTCATGCCGATGCCGAACAGCACGCCACCGAGCACGTTCTCAAGCCAGACCAGGCTGCTCTGGCGATAGGGCGGGAAGGTGCTCGTCACATTGACCAGACCGGCCGCTTCCAGGGCCATCACGCCCAGCACGCCGACCGCGATGGCAAACACCCAGGCACGCATGCGGCCGGTATCGCCCATGTTGACCCAGTCGGAAACCGCGCCCATGGTGCAGAAGTTGGTCTTGTTGGCGACGGCGCCCATCACCAGCGCAATCGCGAAGGTCGACCACAGGAAAAAGGATTGTGCACTTGCAAAGTTTTCGTAGGTCATCGAGTCTGTCCCTCCTCTGGAATGGGATAAAGCAGGGGTTGCGGCGGCTATGTCAACGAAATGGGGATTTTAATGGTTTGGCCCGGAATGCTAACTGGCCATTAAATACCATTAACATTCGCCGCCAAACACGCTGGCAAGGGGCGGGGTTGCGCTAGACCTAGGCGTAGTGCGTGGGATCGGGAATGCCCGCAGCGCGAAAGCCCTCTCGCCTGAGGCGGCAGGAGTCGCAGCGTCCGCAAGCCAGCCCCTCGGCAGAAGCCTGATAGCACGAAACGGTCTGGCCATAGTCCACCCCCAGACCCGTGCCAAGCTGGATGATTTCCGCCTTGCTCAGGCTGATCAGCGGCGCATGCACGTGGAAATTGTCCTGCTCCACCCCGGCCTTGGTAGCGAGGTTGGCCATTTTCTCGAAGGCCGCAATGAATTCTGGCCGGCAGTCCGGATAGCCCGAGTAGTCCACGGCATTCACGCCGATGAAAATGTCGTTCGCGCCCAGGACCTCGGCCCAGGCCAGCGCATACGCCAGCATCACGGTGTTGCGCGCCGGAACGTAGGTGACCGGAATGCCCTCGCTGGGCGTTTCCGGCACGGCAATCGTGGCGTCAGTCAGCGCCGATCCGCCGAGCTGCCCGAGGTCCAGACGCACTACCCGGTGCTCGACTGACCCCAGGGCGGCAGCCAGGCGGCTCGCGGCGGCCAGTTCGGCCACATGGCGCTGTCCGTAATCGAATGAAAGGGCATGGCAGGCATACCCCTGGGAATGCGCGACCGCGAGTGTGGTCGCCGAATCCAGCCCGCCCGACAAAAGCACAACTGCACGCTGCATGCCGCCCGGCACTTGTGAGCTGACGCTCATCTGGCCCGTTCCTCGCCCCACAAGTGCTTGTGCAGCTGTATCTGCAGGCGTGCCGCAACCTTGTCGGCGAGCATCCAGTCGGCGAGGGTGCGTGCTTCCAGCTTGCCGTGCACGGCGGAGAACAGCACGGGCACCTCGCGCGGGAAATCATCCCGCCGCATCACCGCCAGCGACCATTCGTAGTCCTCGCGGTCCGCGAGCACGAACTTGATCTCGTCATTGCGGTTGAGCACTCCGAGGTTGCCCCAGTGGTTACGGTCGGACTCGCCGGACCCGGGCGGCTTGATGTCCATGATGCGCGACACGCGCGGGTCCACCCCGGCCACGTCAAGCGCGCCGCTGGTTTCCAGCGACACGTCGTAACCCGCGTTGCACAAGGACTCCAGCAGCACCAGGCAGTGCTTCTGGGCCAGGGGTTCACCGCCTGTCACCGTAACATACTGCGTTCCGTAGCTTGCGGTCTTGTCGAGGATGTCGCCGATTTTCCAGGTCTCGCCGCCGGTAAAGCTGTAGGTCGTGTCGCACCAGTCACAGCGCAACGGGCAGCCTGCCAGGCGAATGAACACCGTGGGCAGGCCGGTACGCGAGGTTTCGCCCTGGAGCGAGAAGAATATCTCCGTCAGGCGAAGTTCGATCTGTGCTGTATCCAATTTGACCGAACAATCAGGTTATTTGAGCAATTCCAGGCGCTTGGCAGCAATTACAGCGGCGTTGCTGCCGGGATATTTGGCGATGATTTCCTGGAAATTCTTCCTGGCGATATCGGTGTCCTTCATTTCCATCTGGCTGCTGGCCATGTTGAGCATGGCATCCGGTACCTTGGGGCTCTGCGGATAGGCGCTCAGCAGCTTTGTCTGCTGTTCGATGGCGTTCTTGTAGTCCTTTTGCACATAGTAGGCATACCCGGTCCAGTACTGCGCGTTGGCGGCAAGCGTGCTGCGCGGGTAGGTTTTCAGAAAGCTGGAGAAGCCGGTGATGGCCTTGTCATAGTTGCCTGCCTTGAACTGTTCAAGCGCATCTTCATACGCCTTGGTCTCGGCCAGCGGATCGTCTTTTGCCGGTGTCGCGCCAGCAGCCTGGGCAGGCGGAGCCTCCCTGGCCTGCTTGCGCAGGTCCTCCAGCCGCTTGTCGAGATCCAGGTACAGGTCGCTTTGCCGCTTGCCCAGCGACTCAAGCCGATACTCGAACATTTCGTTCTGGCCGCGCAAGCGCGAGATCTCCGCCTTCAGGTTCTCGATATCCCTGAGCAGGCCATAGACCGCGCTGTTCTGCGAGGCTGCCTCGGCTTTCTCGGCGGGCGCCGTGCTGGCCGCCGGGGCTGGCTGAATCTGGACCGGCTGAACCTGAGCCGGAGCCTGGGCCGCCACCTGCTGCACAGGCGCGCCCTCAGCAGCCCCCGCAACAGCGGGGAAGGCCAGGAAAGCCAGCCAGCCTAACGTTTTTGCACTGCGGCTCATTCGTCACCGTACACGATGTCAGCGCGGCGGTTCTCGGCATAATCCTCTTCGGTCTTGCCGGTGCGGCGCGGCTTTTCCTCACCGAAGCTAACTGCTTCCATCTGGCCATCCTGCACCCCGTTCACTGCCAGCGCCTTGCGCACTGCCTCGGCACGCTTCTGTCCCAGCGCGAGGTTGTACTCGCGGCTGCCACGCTCATCGGCATTACCCTGAATGGCGACACGGGCGTCGCGATGGCCCTGCAGGTAGGCGGCATGCGCATTGATCATGGCGCGGTACTCGTCCTTGATCACAAACTGGTCAAAGTCAAAATAAACACTGCGCTTGGAAAGCACATTGGCCGGATCCTTGCGGGGATCTGCCTGGCTCGTGCCAGAGATTGACTGTCCGGCAGCGCCAGAGGTCGCGGCGCCATTCTGGGCGGCCCCCGCGGACTTGCTGGCCGCGCTGCGATCCTCGATGGTGGCCGCAGGTTTTTCGTCATTAACACCCATGGTCTCGCAGCCTCCCAGGATAGCCAGGACCAGCATCGGCAGCATCAATCGTTTCATCATTAATCTCCTTTTAATAACCAAATTGAACACAAAACACGACAGGTTTCTCCGCCCGGTCATGGGCCCCACACCGGCTCGCGTGCATCGGTACCGGATTCTGAAAGTCGGGCCTTTGTTCGTCCATCCAGGCTGACGGTGCCCAACACACCGCGTCCGCCGGAAAGCGTGGCATACAACAGAAGCTGGCCATTGGGTGCGAAGCTCGGCGACTCATCGTGCGCACTGTCCGTCAGCACCCTAACCTGCCCTGTCGACAACTCCTGCAATGCAACCCTGAAGCGCCCCTCATCACGCTGAATATAGGCGAGATATTTGCCGTCCGGGCTAATGTCCGGGGAAACGTTGTAGGCGCCGGCAAAAGTGATGCGCTTGGCCTCGCCCCCCCGCGATGAGACGCGATAAATCTGGGGCGAGCCGCCGCGGTCGGAAGTAAAGTAAACCCATTGGCCATCCGGTGTCCACACGGGTTCCGTATCGATGGCATCGCTGTTCGTCAGGCGTGACAGTCCGGTGCCGTCCGCATTGATCAGATAAAGTTGCGAGCCCGTATCCCGGGTCAGGGTAAGCGCCAGCCGCTTGCCGTCGGGCGACCACGCCGGCGCGGAGTTGGAGCCCTTGAATGCGGCCAGGGTGCGGCGGCTGCCGTCCCGCAGTGACTGCACGTAAACGACCGGCTTTTTGTCTTCAAATGACACATATGCCATGCGCTGCCCGTCCGGCGAGAAGGCGGGCGAAATCACCGGCTCTCGGGAACGCACGACCGTCTGCCAGTTCTGCCCGTCCGCATCGGCCACGCGCAGTTCGTACTGCGCACCGCGTTTTTGCACATAGGCAATGCGCGTACTGAACACGCCGGGGATGCCGGTGAGCTTTTCATAAATGATGTCGGCAATCTTGTGCGCCACAGCCCGCCACTGCTCCGGCGCGACATTGAAGCTGAACCCGGCCAGCTGCGTCTGCTTGACCGCATCCATCAGGCGAAAGCGCACGTCGAAGCGGCCGCCCGGCTGGCTGAGAATCTGGCCGATAACGATCGCGTCTGCGCCCTTGGCGCGCCAGGCTGGATAGCTGATCTGACCTGGCTCAAACGGCTGCTGGCCGCCGGCCGTGTCCACCAGGCTGATCTGGCCCGAGCGCAACAGGTCCTGGCCGATGATGCTGGTCAGCTCGGGCGCCGGGCTGTCGGGGGCGGGCTGAAAGGAAACGAGCGCAACGGGGATGCGGGTGGCCGCGCCGCCCGTCACCTGGATTTCGAGGGCGGCGTGGGCACGCGCGCCCATGACGCAGGCAGCAATCGGCAATAAAACGCGGAAAAATAAGCGCGTTAGGGAACGCAACGTCTACCCCGTGGTTGTGAAAACAACCATTTGAGTTTAACACAGGGAAAAGTTCACCCCGATTTGCGGGGAAGCGGACGCGGTTATTCGCGCGCCCGGTGCTTGATGTCCAGATCGCGAAATTTCTCCAGCGCAGCCCGGTCTGTCG
>DAIMZB010000101.1:4855-5382 GCA_036734185.1 Thiobacillaceae bacterium
GTCGGCAGCGGCAAGGGCGAGGATTTCTCGATGCCGCGCTGGACCGCCTGATCGAAGGCCGGGTTGCCGCTGGTTTTGGTCAGCGTGATTTTGGCGATCTCGCCAGAGGGCAGCACGCTCAGCCTGAATTCGACCTGTGGATTGCCGGGCAGATTGTCGGGCAGCCTGGTGTTGCCGCGTATTTTCGCGCTGATCATGTCCTGGTAGCGCGCCACCACCTTGTCGACTTCCGCGGCGCGGCGCGCGACCGCGGCCCTGGCCTGAAGCTGGCTCGATTCGCTGGCGATCGATTCCTCCAGCATGCGGCGGCGCAATTCTTCCTCCTGGCGCTGAATCTCCCGCTGCCTGGCTTCCGCCAGTTTTTGCTGCTCGCGCTCCAGTTCCAGGCGCTGTTCTTCCTCTTGGCGCTTCTTCTCGGCCTCGAGGGCCTGCTTGCGCTGAAGCTGCTCCTGCTCTTCGCGCTTCTTTTTTTCCAGCGCGATATCGGCTGCCTTGGTATCGGGTTGCGGCGCGGGCTTGGCCTCAGG
>DAIMZB010000102.1:0-2325 GCA_036734185.1 Thiobacillaceae bacterium
GCCGGCGTGATTCGCGTTTGGGCGCCTCGGCAACCGGTGCGGGCTGCTCGGGTTTCTTGAACCAGCCGATAATCCGCCCGATCAGGCCGGAGGGTTCGGCAGCCTGCACAGCAGCTGGCTGGGGGGCGACCACGGGGGCAGGCTGCGCCGGCGTGATGCCCTTGACCATGGCTTCGGGCGCCGCCGGTTTCTGCTCACGCTCGGCAAAGGGCTCGTCGGTTTCGGGCACGACGACCATCCGGTAGCTGGGCTCGATGATGCCTTCGCGGTTGAGGTCCTCGTGCTTGATGCGCTCGACCGTGTAGTTCGGCGTCTCCATGTGGATGTTGGGAATCAGTACCACATTGATCTTGAAGCGTGCCTCGAGGGCATGGATGTCCTGGCGCTTTTCGTTCAGCAGGAAGGTAGCGACTTCCACCGGCACTTGCGCGTGGATCGCGCCGGTGTTTTCCTTCATGGCTTCTTCCTGCAGGATGCGCAGGATGTGCAGCGCGGTGGATTCGATGCCGCGAATATGGCCGATCCCGTGGCAGCGCGGGCAGGGAATATGGCTGCCCTCGGCGAGCGCCGGACGCAGGCGCTGGCGCGACAGTTCCATCAGGCCGAAGCGCGAGATCTTGCCCATCTGCACGCGGGCGCGGTCGTGATGCAGGGCGTCGCGCAGGCGGTTTTCCACCTCGCGCTGGTTCTTTTGCGACTCCATGTCGATGAAGTCGATGACGATCAGGCCACCGAGGTCGCGCAAACGGGCCTGACGGGCGATTTCGTCGGCGGCTTCGAGGTTGGTGCGGTAGGCGGTTTCTTCGATGTCGCCGCCCTTGGTGGCGCGCGCCGAGTTGACGTCGATGGAGACCAGGGCCTCGGTGTGGTCGATCACGATGGCGCCGCCGGAGGGCAGATTGACCTGGCGTGCGTAGGCGGATTCGATCTGGTGCTCGATCTGGAAACGCGAGAACAGCGGCACGTCGTCCTTGTACAGCTTCACGCGGTTGACGTTGCCGGGCATGACGTGGGCCATGAAGCCCTGTGCCTGCTCGAACACGTCTTCGGTGTCGATGAGGATTTCGCCGATGTCGGGCTGGAAGTAGTCGCGGATGGCGCGGATGACCAGCGAGCTTTCCTGGTAGATGAGGAAGGCGCCGGTCTGGCTGGTGGCGGCGCCTTCGATGGCTTTCCACAGCTGCAGCAGGTAGTTGAGGTCCCACTGCAGTTCTTCGGTGGTGCGGCCGATGCCGGCGGTGCGTCCGATCAGGCTCATGCCGTCCGGCACTTCCAGGCCGGCCATGGCGTCCTTGAGCTCGTTGCGGTCTTCGCCCTCGATGCGGCGCGACACGCCGCCGCCGCGCGGGTTGTTGGGCATCAGCACCAGGTAGCGGCCGGCGAGAGAAATGTAAGTGGTGAGGGCGGCGCCCTTGTTGCCGCGCTCATCCTTTTCCACCTGCACGATGATTTCCATGCCTTCGCGGAGGAGGTCGGCGGGGCGGCCGGAGCCCTTGACGCAGGACCGGGCGATTTCCTTGAAAGGCAGAAAGCCGTGGCGCTCGCAGCCGTAGTCGACGAAGGCCGCTTCCAGGCTGGGCTCGATGCGGGTGATGACACCCTTGTAGATGTTGCTCTTGCGTTGTTCCTTGGCGGAGGATTCGATATCCAGGTCGATGAGCTTCTGCCCGTCGACGATGGCCACCCGCAGTTCTTCCGCCTGGGTGGCGTTGAATAGCATGCGCTTCATGTTTTACTCCCGTGCGCACGCATACGGGACGGAAAAACCGTCAGGGTCTGTGAGGCCGATAAATTGGGGTCAGCAGAACGGTCATCAAAAAATAATTGAAGGGTTTTTCAGTCCAGTCTAAACGCCGCGGAGATTGCTCGACGCAGGCGTTGCTTCTAAGACCCGGCGAAACGGGCCGAGTCAGTCGTATGCGTAATGCACGTTACATTAAGTTAGTATCACCACTTTTTCCTTTGCATCGTTAGCGGGCGCCAGGCGCTGTGCTGATTTTTTCAGGGCGCGGGCGAGAGGTCTGGACGCAAAGTGCCGGTGGGTGAAAACAACCGGTGAATTCGGGTTCGCTGCCGGCTTGAGCCGCAACGAACCAGCGCAGTATATATAAAAATGAATGACTTAGGCAAAGTTTCGGTGAGGCGGGTGAAAGTGGACGAAGGCCATGAAGGCCAGCGGCTGGACAACTTTCTGCTCGGCCAGCTGAAGGGGGTGCCCAAGAGCCGCATCTACAAGCTTGTGCGTGGGGGCGAAGTGCGGGTCAACGGCGGCCGCGCCGAGGCCAGTTATAAACTGAAGACGGGCGACGAGGGGCGCATCCCGCC
>DAIMZB010000102.1:2335-5350 GCA_036734185.1 Thiobacillaceae bacterium
CCGCCCGTGCGGGTGGCTGAAAGCCTGCCCAAACCGGCCAGCTTGCCCCGGGATGTGCCCCGCCTGGCGCCGCGCATCCTGTACCAGGACGAGTTCATGATCGTGCTGAACAAGCCTGCCGGCATGGCCGTGCATGGCGGCAGCGGCATTTCCAGGGGGGTGATAGAGCAATTGCGCCTGGAATTTCCCCAGCACCGCTTCATGGAACTGGCCCATCGCCTCGACCGGGAAACCTCGGGCGTGCTGGTGGTGGCGCTGAAACGCAGGGCTTTGACCGCCCTGCACGAGATTTTCCGCCTGCACCGCATCGACAAGCGCTATCTGGTGCTGGCGACCGGGCGCTGGCGCGACGAACTGCGCAATGTGAAGCTGTCGCTGCGCAAGTTCGTGACCAGCGAGGGCGAGCGCAGGGTGAGCGTGGACGAAGGCGGACAGAGCGCCCATACCGTGTTCAGGCGCATGAAGACCTGGCCGGGATTCGCCCTGCTGGAAGCGGAACTCAAGACCGGCCGCACCCATCAGATCCGGGTGCATCTGGCCTATTTGAAGCACCCCATTGCCGGGGACGACAAATACGGCAACTTCCCGCTCAACAAGGAGCTGGCCAGCCAGGGCCTGAAACGCATGTTCCTGCATGCGGCAAAGCTGAGCTTCAACCACCCGATTACCGGCGAGCCCTTGATTTTCGAGGCGCCGCTGCCAGATGACCTGCAACCGTTTTTGGACAAACTCGATAAAGATGGCCCGGCAGTATGAACTCCTGATTTTTGACTGGGACGGCACCCTGATGGATTCGGCCGGCCATATCGTCGATTCCATCCAGAAGGCCTGCGGCGACCTTGGCATCCCGGTGCCGGACGAGCGCGCCTGCCGCCAGATCATCGGGCTGGGGCTGCAACAGGCCTTGCAGACCCTGCTGCCCGAACTGCCGGAGGGGGATTACCCCCGGCTGGTCGAGCGCTATCGCCATCACTACCTGGGCCGCGATGCGGAAATTCCCCTGTTTGAAGGCGTGCAGGAGGGCATCCGTGAACTGCATGGTGCCGGCTTCGTGCTGGCGGTGGCGACGGGAAAGAGCATGAAGGGACTGGCGCGCGCGCTCGATTACTCGCAACTCGGAGCGTATTTTTCCGCCACCCGCTGCGCAGACCAGACGCATTCGAAGCCGCACCCGGCCATGGTCGAGGAAATCCTGGACGAGCTGATGCTGGCAAGGCGCAAGGCCTTGGTGATTGGCGATACCAGCCACGACATGCTGATGGCGGCCAATGCCCGGGTCGACCGGCTGGGTGTGACCTATGGCGCACACTTGCCCGAAGACCTTCACCCGCACCAGCCTGTGGCTGTGCTGGATTCCTTCCTGGAGGTGAAAACGTGGCTGATGCATCGCGCCTGAACGATGCGCGCGTGGTGTGCGCCTCAGCCGATCTGCAGGACGGCGGCAAAGGCGTGCGTTTTACCGTCGACTGGCATGGTCAGCCGATGCCCGCCTTTGTCATCCGCTACCAGGGAGTGGCGCACGCTTTCCTCAACCAGTGCGGCCACGTGCCGGTCGAGCTGGACTGGCAGGAAGGGGATTTTTTTGATGGTGACGGCGTATACTTGATTTGCGCCACGCACGGGGCCTTGTACAGCCCGAAAGACGGCCAATGCATCACCGGCCGCTGTAGCGGCAAGGGGCTTACTGTGCTGCCGGTGGAAGAGCGCGACAACCAAATCTGTTTAATTGAGCATCGTCTGGCAAATACATGAGCGATACGGACAACAACTGGGAGCGGCAGGCACTGGAAAAAGTGGCCATGGCTGCAGTGCAGGAACAGCGCAAGTCGCGGCAGTGGGGAATTTTCTTCAAGTCGCTTACTTTTCTTTACCTTTTCATCCTGTTGTTTGCCGTCATGGGCTGGGTGGGCAAAAGCGAGAAGGTGCTGGGCAAACACACTGCCCTGATCGACATGCAGGGTGTCATTTCCAGCGATGAGGTCAGCGCCGACAAGATCGTGCTGGGCCTGCAGTCGGCTTTCGAGGACAAGCGCACCATGGGCGTTGTCCTGCGCATCAACAGCCCGGGCGGCAGCCCGGTGCAGGCGGGCCAGATCCATGACGAGATCGTGCGCCTGCGCGCCAAGTATCCATCGACTCCGCTGTATGTCGTGGTGGATGACATCTGCGCTTCGGGGGGCTACTACGTGGCATCCGCCGCCGACAAGATTTTTGTCGACAAGGCCAGCATCGTGGGTTCCATCGGCGTGCTGATGGACGGTTTTGGCTTCACCAAGGCCATGAACAAGCTGGGCGTCGAGCGTCGCCTGCTGACAGCGGGCGAAAACAAGGGCTTCCTCGATCCTTTCTCACCCGCGGATCCGAAGCAGGAAGCCTATGCCAGGAGCATGCTCCGCGAAGTCCATCAGCAATTCATCGACGTGGTGCGCAAGGGACGCGGCAGCCGCCTCAAGGAAACACCCGACATGTTCAGCGGCCTGGTCTGGAGCGGTGCCAAGAGCATCGAACTGGGATTGGCGGATGCCTATGGCAGCCTCGATTATGTCGCGCGCGACGTCATCAAGGCCGAGGACATCGTCGATTTCACGCCGCATGACGATCTGGCATCGCGCCTCGCCGACAAGCTGGGCGTGGGCATGGCAAAAGCACTGAATCCGCTGTCTGAAAGCCGGGCGCATCTGCGTTGAGCGAGGACTATCGCCCGATTTCCTGCGTCAGTCATGAGCGGCTCGAGTTTGCTGTGCTCAAACGGCAATGGCTCGATGTTGAGGTGAAGCAGGGTGAACATGCCGGGCGGTATCGCCTGCTTCCGTTCGACGTTTACGCCCGTGAAGGCGTGGAGTGGCTGGAAGCGCAGACCGAGTCTGGCGAGACGCTCAAGCTCAGGCTCGACTGGATTGCCTTCGGCTAGGTCCCGATTCCGAACACCACCAGACGGTCCTTGACCGTTTCGCCCCGGCCACGCCAGTCTTTTGCGCTGTTCGTCTTGATGAACTGGCTTGGCAGGCTCAAGTC
>DAIMZB010000103.1:0-5293 GCA_036734185.1 Thiobacillaceae bacterium
ATTAAGGACAGCACCTTCGTCAGCGTTCGCCATGATTGTTGTGCTAGCGACCTGCCCAGGCAAGCATGTCGTCCAGACCCAAAGAACGCATCGCGGTTTGCCGGCTGCTCAGTGGAGAATCGATCCAGGTACAAACGCACGATCTCTCCTCTCCTGATTTGCACCCCACCCACGCTGACCGGCTCGACAGCAACGCGCTCAATGAAGGGAACAGCCGTGCGCGTCAACCTTTCGCCCCAGTTGATTTCCGACATTTTTCTGTCCGGACTAGCGGCTATGCGCTCAACGAAACTCAGGGCGAGCGAGCCCAGTATCGAGTCGGTCCCAAGCACCGCGAGTGAAACAGTCGAGTCGGCTTCACCTGCCGGGCATTTGTCCCTGGCCTGCCTTCTAAGGCTGCCGATCTGCTCGTTGATCAGGCGTCTCCTGTTGAGCCCCAACGCCTTGTCGAAAATCTGCGTGGGCGACAGGAAATCGGCATTGTGCTGCAGCCGGATGCCGCTGATGGAATGCGCTAGCTCCAGAACCAGCGGCTCGAACAGGGCCTGCACCAACTCCGTCTTCCCCGCCCTGCCGAGGTGCAGCATGCAAAGTTCCTGGGCCATGGCTTGAAATTTGGCCATGGCAACATCGGTCCTGGCGGAGATTATTTTCGCCAGGTGCTTCCGGCGAGCAGCGTGCACTTCCCCTTCCACGCCGAGCGGCATGGCGTTCAACGCTGCCTCGATATGGCCCAGGTCGATCCCCAGTTTCTTCCGTATCCGCTCGGCTTCGCCACTGTGGTCGACCACGCGAAAAGACTGGTTTTTCTGGATTTCCTGGATCAGCCCCGGGTCGAAGGCAAGCCAGCTTCTAAGCTGGTCTGACCAGACCAGTTCCGCAAACTGTTTGTAGTAAGCGTACCTGCCTTCTGACCGATGCAGCAGGAGGTGTGAGTCATTCATCTGCAGTGCCCCTTCAATCAAGCAAGTATGCTTGAAAAGCGGCGCGCAATGCCAGCAGCCTTCAAAAGCGCGAATCAACGCGCCCAGGCAGGCTGTTTAGATGCGCGCTCGGCACTGCCATACCGGCGCTCGAATCGTTCACACACAGTTTGATCAGGGGATGGAGAGCACCAGCTTGCCGGTCATGCCGCCCGATTCGATGAGCCGATGCGCCTGTGCTGCATCGGCCAGGGGCAACACCCTCTCCACATGGATGCGCAGCTTTTTTGCATCAAACAGGTTGGCGCACCGCTCAAGTATCCATGCCTGGTGTCGTTGAGCGTCCACCCAGCCGTAGAGCATGGGCGAGAGCATCAACTCCTGACTGACGCGCAGGTTCCTGAGCCGTGCAATCTTCCAATCGGTTTCCGGCCCCGGTTGCAGCAAGGTGACAAGATCGCCGTAGGGCCTTGCCGCAGCGAAGCTCGCCTGGAAGGTGGTGCCGCCGACGGTATCGAACACGATATCCGCGCCCTGCCCGTCAGTCAGCGCCAGCACGGCCTGCACGAAATCGGTTTCGCGGTAAAGGATGGCTTCGTCGGCCCCCAGCGCCCTGGCGAAGGCGGCCTTGTCCGCCGAGCCTACGGTCGCGAGCACGCGGCAGCCCGCCGCCTTCGCCAGCTGGATGGCGATATGCCCCACCCCGCCCGCACCAGCGTGGATCAGCACGGTCTGCCCCGTTGCCATGCGCGCGCGGTCGTAAAGTGCTTCCCAGGCCGTGATCAGCACCAAAGGGACAGCGGCGGCCTGATTGAAGTCGAGGCTCGCAGGCTTGCGTGCGGCAAAGCGTTCTTCCACCACCGCGTATTCGGCATAGTTGCCGGGATGGCCGCCGATGCCGCCGTTGCAGAAATACACCGCATCGCCGGGTTTGAAGCGCGAAACACCGGAACCCACCGCCTCCACGACCCCCGCGCCATCGCAACCCAGGATGGCGGGCATGCGGTCCGGGTAATAGGTGCCCTTGGCGCGCAGTTTGGTATCGATGGGATTGACTCCGGCCGCCTTGAGGCGCACCAGCAGCTCGGTGTCAGCACTGATTCTTGGAGCCGGTACGTCGGTGAGGTTGAGTACCTCGGGGGAACCAGGGGCGGCCATCAGGATGGCTTTCATGGCTTTGCTTCCAGAAGCATTTCAAGCAGGCTCGTCAGATTGCCAGCGGCATCAGCATGCCAATGCCGACAGCCGAAATGGCGGCGCCGGCAAGCTTGAGCCATTGGATGCGCGCTTTCATGCCAGCCAGCACACCCAGCATGTGCAGGGATGCCGTGGCCGCCAGCATGCCCAGCGCATAGCCCAGGGGCGAGGCAGCGAGCGGCATTTCCAGGCCGTGCGCAGCACCGTGGAACAATGCAAACAGGGCGGTCAGTGCGGCAGCAAGCGGAAGCGGCATCTGGCGGCGCATGGCAACCAGTGCCCCCAAAGCCAGCACCGAAAATGCGATGCCGACTTCCGTGCCGATGAAGACCATGCCGGCCATGCCCAGTGCAACACCGACTGCCATGGCGCTAGCGAAGCTCGCCGGCAAGATCCATGGCGCGCGGCCACCCTGCCGTGTCGCCCACAGTCCCACCGCCACCATGGCAAGCAGATGGTCGAGTCCACTGAAGGGATGGAGCAGGCCGGCGATCAGCGCGGCGTCATGGGTATGCGCGCCCTGGCCATGCGCCCAGGCAGCGGGGACTGCCAGCACCAGCACAAGCAGGGTGAGTTTTTTGATTTGCATGTCGTCTCCCGTTTTTGTCAGCGTACTTTAACTTTCACCAGCTCCTCGCCTTCCGGGTCGGTCACGTGTACCGCACAGGCGATGCAGGGGTCGAAGCTGTGGATAGTGCGCAGGATTTCGATGGGCTGCTTGGGGTCGTGCAGCACGTGGTTGTGCTGCAGCGCCGCTTCATAGGCCCCCGGCTTGCCGGCGGCGTCGCGCGGCCCGGCGTTCCAGGTCGAAGGCACCACCGCCTGGTAGTTGGCGATTTTCTCGTCCTCGATGACGATGTAGTGCGCGAGGCCGCCGCGCGGGGCTTCCATGAAGCCTGCGCCCTTGGCGCGCTTCGGCCAGGTCGAGGGTTCCCAGAGTTTCTCGTTGAAGGTGCGGGTGTCGCCTGCCTTGATGTTGGCCATGAGCTGGTCAAACCAGCCCTGCATGGCATCGGCGATGATCTTGGATTCCAGCGTGCGTGCCGCCGTGCGGCCCAGCGTGGAGAACAGCGCCTGCACCGGCACGTCCAGCTTGTTCAGCGTCATGCCAACCAGCTCCCTGGTCTGCTCGTGGCCGTGAGCATAGAGCATCAGCACTCGCGCCAGCGGGCCGACTTCCATGGAATGCCCCTTCCAGCGCGGCGACTTGAGCCAGGAATATTTCTGGTCGACATCCAGATGCTTGTAGGGCGGCTTCGGGCCGGTGTAGTTGAATTCGGTCTCGCCCTTGTAGGGATGCAGGCCGGTCTGGTCGCCCACGCTGTACTTGTACCAGGAATGCGAGACGAATTCCTGTATCTCACCGTCGGCATGCATGTCGACCGGGTGGATGGTCGACAGATCGCGATTGAGAATGGCGCCGCGCGGGATGAACATCGAATCGGTGTCCCACATGGTCTTCGATGGAAAGTCGCCATAGGTCAGGAAGTTGCCCAAGCCCTCGCCCATGCCACCCCATTCCTTGTAGAAGCCGGCAATCGCGAGCGTGTCGGGCACATAGACCTGGTCGACGAACTCGCGCATCTGGGTGATGACGTTCTGCACCGTTTGCAGGCCGACGAGGTTCAACGCCGTGCCGGCCTGGTGGCCGCCGCGGCCGCGCCCGCCGCCCTCCTGGCTGATGGCGCAGGGAACGCCCCCCACCAGGAACATGGGGTGCGGGTTCTTGCCGCCGAAGATGGCATGCAGCTTGACCACGTCGCGCTGCCAGGCCAGCGCCTCAAGATAGTGCGCCACCGCCATCAGGTTGGCTTCCGGCGGCAGCTTGTAGGCGGGATGACCCCAGTAGGCGTTGGAGAAAATGCCAAGCTGGCCGCCTTCAACGAAGGTTCTGACCTTCTTCTGCACGTCGGCGAAATAGCCGGGCGAGGACTTGGGATAGCCACTGATGCGCTGCGCCAGTTCCGAGGTGGCCTTGGGGTCGGCCTTGAGCGCGGACACCACGTCCACCCAGTCGAGCGCATGCAGGTGGTAAAAATGCATGACATGGTCGTGTACATACTGCGCGGCAATCATCAGGTTGCGGATCAGCTCGGCGTTGCGCGGAATCTCGTACTTCAGCGCATCTTCCACCGCGCGCACGCTGGCGATGCCGTGCACCAGGGTGCAGACGCCGCAGATTCTTTGCGCGAAGGCCCAGGCGTCGCGCGGGTCGCGGTCGCGCAGGATGATCTCGATGCCGCGCACCATGGTGCCAGCGGAATAGGCCTGGGTGATCTTGCCGCCGGCATCGGTCTCCGCCTCGATGCGCAGGTGGCCCTCGATGCGGGTGATGGGATCGACGACAACGCGTTCGGGAGCGCTCATTTTTATGTCCTCAGTCTTCCAGGTGTTCGGCCAGCAGTTCGGTCAGGCCCAGGAGTTGGGTGTTCATTTCATAGTGGTCGATGGCTTCTTCCAGCGTGATGCGGCAGTTGGCGCAGAAGGTCACCATGGTGTTGACGCCAGTCTCCTCCAGCTGCCTTTTCTTGACCTTGAAGGCCTGGAAACGCAGTTCTTCCGCCTCGGGCTCGTGGATGGCCGACGCGCCGCCGCCGCCGCCGCAGCACCAGTTCATCTTGCCGTGCTCGGTCATGGGGCGGAACTCGACCACGACTTCCTTGACCAGGGCCTCAGGGGGGTTGAGTACGCCGCCGCGCCGCACGATCTGGCAAGGGTCGTGCAGCGTGACTGGCGTCTTCAGCTTGTCCTTCATCTTCAGCACGCCCTTCCTGCGCAGCTCGTCAAGCAGCTCAAGCGCGTGCACGACCTCGAACTTGAAGGGCCTGCCGATGAGGTTCGGACCTTCCCAGCGGATGGCCATGTAAGCGTGGCCGCATTCAGGCGACAGCACCCGCTTTACACCGAGCTTCTCGGCGGCGTTAACGATGCGCGACACGATTTCGCGCGCGAGGTCGCTGCTGCCGATCTGGATGCCGGCGTTGGTGGCCTCGAAGGCTTCCGACGACAGGGTCCAGCTGATGCCGGCCTTGTTGAATATCTTGGCGAGCGCGCCGATGTACTCGGGGTAGTTGACGATCTCCATCGAGGACAGCAACACCATGTACTCGGCGCCGGCCTGGTCGACGGGGACCTTGTACCCGCTTTCGGCCTCCACGTGCTTGATGACGTTC
>DAIMZB010000104.1:0-2902 GCA_036734185.1 Thiobacillaceae bacterium
GCGCAACCTTGCCAAGGTTGAGGTCGCGAGTTCGAGCCTCGTTTCCCGCTCCAGACACCCTGGGGAAAACGGAAGTTACCCGCTTTCGTTTTCCCTTTTTCGTTGCAAGCCTTCGCGGCGGGGTAGCAAAGTGGTTATGCAGCGGCCTGCAAAGCCGTCTACGCCGGTTCGATTCCGACCCCCGCCTCCATTCCCCCTGTTACAATCCCGGCTCGATTCCGCATCCAGGCCGATTCCGGCGCGAAGGCAGGCCAGGCGCATTGAGTGATGCGGCAAGGCGAAGCCAGGGCCGGCCTGACGCGGAACCGCAAGCCCGGGTGGTGAAATTGGTAAACACAGCGGACTTAAAATCCGCCGGGCCTAATAAGCCCTTACCGGTTCGATTCCGGTTCCGGGCACCACCCCACAGGGGGCTGGCTTGACTGGCATTTTTGGCGCTTCCCGGCTATAATTCGGGCGGTTAAATTAGTGCTGTTTTATGGCATGGGCGGTTCGCCCATTTTTTATTTGTACAGCTGAAACATGGAACTGTCCGCGCTGCTTGAATCCACGCTCGCCGGCCTGGGTTACGAACTGGTCGCCTGGGAGCGTGCAGGGCGCGGGCTTTTGCGCGTGTTCATCGACAAGCCCGAAGGCATCACCGTCGACGATTGCGTGGCGGTCAGCAACCACCTGACCCGCCTGTTCACGGTGGAAAACGTGGCCTACGACCGGCTGGAAGTGTCATCGCCCGGCCTGGACCGGCCGCTGACGAAGGCGGCGGATTTCAGCCGCTTCGCCGGGCAGATGGTGAACGTGAAGCTGCGCGTGCCGCTGGACAGGCGCAAGAAATTCAGCGGCAAGCTGTTGCGGCTTGAAGACAACAAGGTCCATCTGGAGATGGACGGAACCGTGATTTTGCTGGATTGGAACAATCTGGATTCGGTGCGGCTGAAGCCCGAATTTTGATCTGGAGGATATGAGGATGAGTCGGGAAATGCTGATGCTGGTAGATGCGCTGGCGCGCGAAAAGAACGTCGCGCCGGAGGTCGTCTTCGGCGCACTGGAAATGGCCCTGGCTTCCGCCACCAAGAAACGCGTCAAGGGCGATGCCGACGTGCGCGTCGAGATCGACCACGAAACCGGCGATTACAAGGCTTTTCGCCGCTGGCTGGTCGTCACCGAGCAGGAGCTGGAGTCCGAGGACAACCAGATCCTGCTGGTCGATGCACAGTACGACCATCCCGACATCCAGGTCGGCGACTATGTCGAAGAGCCCATGGAGGCCGTGGAGTTCGGCCGCATCGGTGCACAGGCCGCCAAGCAGGTGATCCTGCAGAAGATCCGCGACGCCGAGCGCGAGCAGATCCTCAACGACTTTCTGGAGCGCAAGGAGCACCTCGTCACCGGCGTGGTCAAGCGCATGGACCGCGGCAACGCCATCATCGAATCCGGCCGCATCGAAGGTTTCCTGCATCGCGACCAGATGATCGCGCGCGAGAACCTGCGCGTGGGCGACCGCGTGCGCGCCTACCTGTCCAAGATCGAGCGCAGCGGCCGCGGCCCGCAACTGGTGCTGTCGCGCACCGCGCCCGAATTCATCATGAAGCTTTTTGAGCTGGAAGTGCCGGAAATCGAGGAAGGCCTGATCGAGATCAAGGGCGCCGCCCGCGACCCCGGCCTGCGCGCCAAGATCGCGGTCAAGTCGAACGACCCGCGCATCGACCCGATCGGCACCTGCATCGGACTGCGCGGCTCGCGCGTGACCTCCGTCACCAACGAGCTGGCCGGCGAGCGCGTCGACATCATCCTGTGGTCGCCCGACCCCGCCCAGTTCGTGATCAACGCCCTGGCGCCCGCCGAGGTCAGCCGCATCGTGGTGGACGAGGACAAGCACAGCATCGACGTGGTGGTGGAAGAAGACATGCTTGGCAAGGCCATCGGCTCCAACGGCCAGAACGTACGCCTTGCTTCCGAACTGACCGGCTGGGAACTGAACATCATCACCGAGGAAGTGGCTTCAGAGAAGAAAGCCAAGGAAACCGAGTCCATTCTGGGCCTGTTCATGGAAAAACTCGACGTGGACCAGGAAGTCGCGCAAATCCTCGTCGACGAAGGCTTTTCCACGCTGGAAGAAGTGGCCTATGTGCCCATCACCGAAATGCAGGAAATCGAGGCCTTCGACGAGGAGATCATCGAAGAGCTGCGTAATCGTGCCCGCAACGCCCTGCTCACCGCCGCCATCGTCGGCGAGGAAAAGGTCGAAGCCTCCGCCGGCGACCTGCTCTCCCTGGAAGGCATGGACCCGGAAACGGCTCGCCTGCTGGCCACCAAGGGCGTGCATACCACTGACGACCTGGCCGACCTGGCGGTGGACGACCTGGTCGAGATGACCGCAATGGACGAGGAGCGCGCCAAGCAGCTGATCATGGCTGCGCGCGCGCCATGGTTTGCTGCCGAATGATGCAGAAACCTATTTGTCTGAGTTAACACCCGAGCCCCAAGGATGGAATCCGCTGCATGAATGTTGAACAATTTGCCAAGGAACTGAAACTCTCGCCCGACCTGCTGCTGGAACAGCTCAAGTCTGCCGGCGTGCACAAAACTGCCGCGGAGGACACCGTCACCGAGGCGGACAAGACACAGTTGCTTGACTACCTTCGCAAGATGCACGGGGCCGAGGAAAAGCCCAAAACCAAGATCACCCTGACGCGCAAGCAGACCACCGAGATCAAGAAGGCCGACAGCACCACGGGCAAGTCGCGCACCATTCAGGTCGAGGTGCGCAAGAAGCGCACTTACGTAAAGCGTGATGCCGCCGCGGTTGAAGAGGCCGCGGCACCGGCAGTGGAACCCGCCGTCGAGCAGCCCCCCATTGAGGAAGCGGCGCCCGCGCCAGTCGTGGAGCCGACCCCCGTTGCTG
>DAIMZB010000104.1:2912-5174 GCA_036734185.1 Thiobacillaceae bacterium
CCCCGAGCCGCAACCCGAACAAACACCCGAGCTCGCCGTGGCTGAGGCTCCAGCAGAAGAGCCGAAACCCAAGCGCACCACGCGCAAGAAAGTCTCCGTCATCGACGAGGCCGAACGCCAGGCGCGTGAAGAAGAAACTCGCCGCCACCAGGCCCTGCTCGCCGCCCAGGCCGAGGACCTGCGCCTGAGGCAGGAACGCGAACTGCTGAGGAAACAGGCAGAAGCCGCGCGCGCCGCCGAGGCCGCGAAGGCTCCGGCCAAGGCCGAGCCCGGCGCCACCACCCTGCACAAGCCGGCCAAGCCGGAGGGCGAAGTCAAGAAACCCGCGAAGAAGGAAAAAGGCAGCTGGGCCGAGGACGCGCAAAAGAAACGCGGCCTCAAGACGCGCGGCGATACCGGCAGCGACGGCTGGCGTGGCAAGAAAGCCGGCGGGCGCCACAAGGGCGACGACGGACAGCACCAGTTCGTTGCGCCGACCGAACCGGTGGTGCGTGAAGTCTCGATCCCCGAAACCATCACCGTGGCCGAGCTCGCGCACAAGATGTCGGTCAAGGCCGCTGAGGTCATCAAGACATTGATGAAGATGGGCTCCATGGTCACCATCAACCAGGTGCTGGACCAGGAAACCGCCATGATCGTGGTCGAGGAAATGGGCCACGTCGCCAAGGCCGCGGCCATCGATACCCCCGAAGTCTTCCTCGAGGAAAGCGCCGTCGAGCATGTGTCGCTGCCACGCGCGCCGGTGGTGACGGTGATGGGCCACGTCGACCACGGCAAGACCTCGCTGCTTGACTACATCCGCCGCGCCAAGGTGGCGGCGGGCGAAGCCGGCGGCATCACCCAGCACATCGGCGCCTACCACGTGGAAACGCCGAAGGGCATGATCACCTTCCTCGACACCCCCGGCCACGAAGCCTTTACCGCCATGCGTGCGCGCGGCGCCAAGGCCACCGACCTGGTGATCCTGGTGGTGGCGGCCGACGACGGCGTCATGCCCACCACCATCGAAGCCATCCACCACGCCAAGGCCGCCGGCCTGCCCGTGGTCGTCGCAGTGAACAAGATCGACAAGCCGGAAGCCAACCCCGAGCGCATCCGCCAGGAGCTGGCCAGCCACGAAATCGTGCCGGAAGAATGGGGCGGCGAATCCATGTTCGTCGACGTCTCCGCCAAGTCCGGCCAGGGCATCGACAACCTGCTCGACGCCATCCTGCTGCAATCCGAAGTGCTGGAGCTCAAGGCGCCGAAGGATGCGCCCGCCAAGGGCATCGTCATCGAAGCGCGACTGGACAAGGGCAAGGGCCCGGTCGCCACGGTGCTGGTGCAGTCCGGCACCCTCAAGCGCGGCGACATCCTACTGGCCGGCCAGGCTTTCGGCCGCGTGCGCGCCATGCAGGACGAAAACGGCAAGAACATCAACGAAGCAGGCCCTTCCATCCCGGTGGAAATCCAGGGCCTGTCCGACGTGCCCAACGCCGGTGACGACGCGCTGGTGCTGCCGGACGAGAAAAAGGCGCGCGAGATCGCGCTGTTCCGCCAGGGCAAGTACCGCGACGTCAAGCTGGCCAAGCAGCAGGCCGCCAAGCTTGAATCCATGTTCGAGCAGATGGCCGAGGGCGAGGTCAAGAGCTTGCCGCTCATCATCAAGGCCGACGTGCAGGGCTCCTATGAGGGCCTCACCCACGCACTGACCAAGCTGTCCACCGGCGAGGTCAAGGTCAACGTGATTCACAGCGGCGTCGGCGGCATCACCGAATCCGACGTCAACCTGGCGCTTGCCTCCAAGGCGGTGGTCATCGGCTTCAACGTGCGCGCTGACGCCAACGCGCGCAAGCTCGCGGAAGCCTCCGGCGTGGACATCCGCTACTACAACATCATTTACGAAATCGTCGATGACGTTAAGGCTGCCCTGTCCGGCATGCTTTCACCCGAAAAACGTGAAAGCCAGCTGGGCACGGTGGAAATCCGCCAGGTCATTTCCGTGCCCAAGATCGGCGTCATTGCCGGTTGCATGGTGCTGTCCGGCCTGGTCAAGCGCGGCAGCCGCGTGCGTCTGCTGCGCGACAATGTCGTGGTTTTCGACGGCGAACTCGATTCGCTGCGCCGCTTCAAGGACGACGTCAAGGAAGTCAAGGAAGGCTTCGAATGCGGCCTGTCGCTGAAGAACTTCAGCGACATCAAGGAAGGCGACCAGCTGGAAGTCTACGAGGTCGTCGAGGTCGCCAGAACCCTGTAACGGCGAGGCGTGAGGCTGCCTCACGC
>DAIMZB010000105.1:0-5173 GCA_036734185.1 Thiobacillaceae bacterium
GCGGGCGGCGGCCTCGAAAAGCTTGGCGGTCTTGTAGCGGATGACCTTTAAGTAATTTTCCTCGTCGATGTCGGCATCGTGGCAGTTCAGAAGCTGCAGCACCTCGCCCTCGGCGATAATGTTGGTGGCATCGGAGAGGATCTGCATCACCTTCATGTTGTCGACCGACACCATCATCTGGAAGGCGCGCGAATACAGGAAATCGCCCACCAGCACGCTGGCGGCGTTGCCAAACAGGGCGTTGGCGGTCTGTTTGCCGCGACGCAGGTCGGATTCGTCCACCACGTCGTCATGCAGCAGGGTGGCGGTATGGATGAATTCGACCACGGCGGCCAGCTCGTGATGGGCCTTGCCCTGGTAGCCGAAGCAGCCCGAGGACAGGATGACCAGCACCGGGCGCAGGCGCTTGCCGCCGCTGTTGATGATGTACTCGGACACCTGGCGCACCAGCACCACTTCCGAATGCAGACGTTCGCGGATGACGGCGTCCACGGCTTTCATGTCGTCGGCAAGGAAGGTTTGCAGTGTTTCGAAGGACACTTTTGGGGTGGCGCAGTGCTGGAAAAGGCCGCCATATTAACAGAATGGGGGGCTTTTCCCGGTTCCCGGGCCGCCCAACAAAGCGTTTGACCTAAGTCCCGATTTTGATTAGAATTTCGCGTTTTCCGAATAACCCTGTTGGAGACCACGATGTATGCGGTCATTAAAACCGGTGGCAAGCAGTATCGCGTAGCCTCGGGCGATAAGTTCAAAATAGAAAAGCTGGAAGCCGATGTCGGCGCCGAGATCACCTTTGACCAGGTGCTGATGGTCGCTGACGGCGACAACGTCAAGGTCGGCGCGCCCATGCTGTCCGGTGCGGCCGTCAAGGCGACCGTGGTGTCCCATGGACGCGGCGACAAGGTGCGCATTTTCAAGATGAAGCGCCGCAAGCACTACCGCAAGACCCAGGGTCATCGCCAGCATTACACGGAAGTGCAGATTTCCGGCATTTCCGCCTAACAAGCAGGAGAGTTAGAACATGGCACACAAAAAAGCAGGCGGCAGTTCCCGCAACGGCCGCGACTCAGAATCCAAACGACTGGGCGTGAAGCGCTACGGCGGCCAGGAAGTCATCGCCGGCAACATCATCGTGCGCCAGCGCGGCACCGAATACCATCCCGGCGACAACGTCGGCATGGGCAAGGACCACACCCTGTTCGCCAAGGTTGATGGCGTGGTGAAGTTTGAAGTCAAGGGCGCGCTGAAACGCCGTACCGTCAGCATCGAACCGATCGCTGCCTGATTTCGCGAGCTCCCGCAAGAAGCCCTGCTTAGGCGGGGCTTTTTTGTTTTGGCTGCGCCGAAATTCGCCAGCGCATGTTATTTTCGCTGGCTCTTTTTCAGGAACATGGAATGAAATTCGTAGATGAAGCCAAAATCAGCGTGCTGGCGGGGAAGGGCGGCGACGGCTCGGCCTCGTTCCGGCGCGAGAAGTTCATTCCCAAGGGCGGCCCGGACGGCGGCGATGGGGGCCATGGCGGCAGTGTCTATGCCGTGGCCGACCGCAACATCAATACCCTGATCGAATTCCGCTACACGCGCATTTTCAAGGCCAAGAACGGCGAGCCGGGACGCGGCGCGCAGTGCTACGGCAAAAGTGCGGACGATGTGCTGATCCGGGTGCCGGTCGGCACAGTAATCTCCGACCTCGAGTCCGGCGAGCCGCTTGCCGACCTCGACCGCGACGGCGCCCGCGCCATGCTGGCGCGCGGCGGCAAGGGTGGGCTCGGCAACATTCATTTCAAATCCAGCGTGAACCGCGCGCCGCGCCAGTTCACGCGCGGCGAGCCGGGCGAAGAGCGCGAGCTGCACATGGAACTGAAGGTGCTGGCCGACGTGGGCCTGCTGGGCATGCCCAACGCCGGCAAATCCACTTTCATCCGCGCGGTGTCGGCGGCAAGGCCGAAAGTGGCTGATTACCCCTTCACCACCCTGCATCCCAACCTGGGTGTGGTGCGGGCGGGGACCGACAAGAGCTTTGTCATTGCCGACATTCCCGGCCTGATCGAGGGCGCGGCGGAAGGCGCGGGCCTTGGCCACCAGTTCCTGCGCCACCTGGCGCGCACGCGGCTGCTTTTGCATCTGGTGGACATTTCCCCCAACTGGGAAGGTGCCGATCCGGTCAAGGATGCGCGCGCCATCGTCGAGGAGCTGCGCAAGTACGACGAGTCGCTCTATAACAAGCCGCGCTGGCTGGTACTGAACAAGCTTGACCTTGTGCCGGCAGAGGACAAGGAAAAACTCGTGCAGGATTTTGTCCGCGACTATGTCTGGACCGGGCCGGTGTTCGTCATTTCCGCGATCAACGGCGAAGGCTGCCAGCCGCTGGTGCATGCCATCCAGGCGCATCTGGAGGGTGTCAGGAAGTCGGAAGATGCCGAAAACCCCGACGAGCCGGAAGCCGAGTCGGCACAGTAGCGCTTCAAATCCTTTCCCGCCCCGTCGCGCATGTTTTTTTCGGCGAGGGGGCTTGTCCGGGAAGGACGCCGGCCTTATCTGGAGTGAATCATGTCCATTGAATACATTGAAGCCGCGAAACTCTCGGATCTCTCGGAGTCCGGCATATACAAACTCAAACTCAAGGGCGAGCCCCTCATCCTGACGCGGGTAGGCAACGAGGTTTTCTGCTGCATCGACCGCTGCAGCCACGAGGATGTGCCGCTCTCGCTCGGCTGCATCAAAGGCGACCGCATCAAATGCTCCTACCACGGCAGCTATTTCTCGCTGCGCACCGGCGAGCCGACCGACGAACCCGCGGACAGCCCGATCCGGGTCTATCCGGTCAAGGTCGAAAACGATACCGTTTACGTTGGATTCCAAACCCCAGCTTGAGGCTGACATGAGCACTGCACCCGCACTCGATCCCAAGGCCCACATGCGATCCGTCATTGGCCGCATCGCCACCGGCCCGGAGTATTCCAAGGACATTTCTGCCGAGGAGGCGCGCGACGCCATGCGCGCCATTCTCAACAGCGAGGCCGACCCGGTACAGGCCGGCATTTTCTTCATCGCCCTGCGCATGAAGCGGGAAACGGACGACGAAAATATCGGCGTGCTCGATGCCATCATGGAAGTGACGCAAAGCGCCACGGCCCAGGCCGATGAGGTCGCGGTGCTTGCCGACCCCTATGATGGTTACAACCGTAGCCTGACGGCGGCGCCCTTTCTGCCCGCGCTGCTGGCTGCCTGCGGCCTGCCCACGGTATCCACCGGCGTGGAAAGCATGGGTCCCAAGTACGGCGCCACGCACAGGCAGATCCTGCGTGCCGCCGGCATCAACGTCGACCTCACCCCGGCCGAAGCAGCTGCACGCATGAACGCCGCGGGCTGGGCCTATTGCGACCAGAGCCGTTTCGCGCCGAAGCTGCATGATCTTACGGCGCTGCGAACCACCATCATCAAGCGTCCGGTGCTGACCACGGTCGAGGTTTTGCTGGCGCCGGTGAAAGGCGCGAAGAAGACCCATTTCATTACCGGCTACGTGCACAAACCCTACCCGCGCGTCTATGCGTTGCTGGCGCGCCACGCCGGCTTCGATGACAGCCTCATCATCCGCGGCACCGAGGGCGGCGTGATTCCCTCGCTGCGCCAGGATTCGCGGATGTTCGTGGTGCACGGCCAGGGTGCGGAGCAGCAGGTCGAGATTAGCCCCAAGGCGCTCGGCATCGAGCAGGAAGTGCGCGCGCCGCTCATTCCCGGCATGGACGAAGCGAGCGAGCTTGAAGCGCACGTCGAAGTCTTCGATGCCGCCAGGGTGTCTGTCCAGGCCGCAGAAGCCGGGCTGGCCGCACTCAATGGCCAGAAGGGTGCAACCTACGACAGCCTGGTACTGGGCGCCGCCATCATGCTGCACGGGCTGAAGAAGGCTGGCAGCATTGCGGCCGGCGCGGACATGGCCAGAAAAGCCCTCGACAGCGGCGCGGCCAAAGCGAAGTTCCTCGCCTGATGCAGTTCATCGACAGGCTCCCACTCTGGTTGCTGGTGACGCTGACCCTCTTTATGCTGGGCGCGCCTTTCGTGCCCGAGCCGCACCTGATCGAGAAAATACGCATGCTGTCAGAGGGCACGCTGAGAAGGCCGATCGACATCTTTGACGTGTTCTGGCATTTGCTGCCCGTGGCCCTGCTCGCGATCAAGCTGGCGAGAATGCAGCGCGGCCGGTCCTAGGTGGTCAGTCGCCGGTAGATGTCGGCGACCTTCAGCGGCAGCTTGCGCACCTCGTCGATTTCCACCCAGTTGGCATGGCCGTACATGTGCGGCAGGTATTCCTTGCCTTCGCGGTCGATGGTGATGCAGAAGGGATGAATGCCGCTGCGGCGGGCTTCGAACAGCGCCTGGCGCGTATCCTCGATGCCGTACTGACCGCGATAGATGTCGAAGTAATCATCCGGCTTGCCGTCCGACAGCGTGATCAGCAGCTTGGTCTTGGCGTCGACTTCGTTCAGCAGTTTCGACAGATGGCGGATCGCCGCGCCCATGCGCGTGTAGTCCTGCGGCGCAATGCCGGCAATGCGCGCCTTGGTGTCTTCGTTGTAGGGCTGGTCGAAAGTCTTGATGCGGTAAATCTCGCAGCGCTTGCGCGTGGTGCCGGAAAAACCGTAGATCGCATACCTGTCTCCAAGCGTCTCCAGCGATTCGCACAGCATGATCAGCGCCTCGCGCTCGGCGTCGTTGATCCAGCCCTTGGTCGAGCCGCTCATGTCGACCATGAACATCACCGCCATGCTGCGATCGGCGCGATGCATGTGCATGAACAGCTGATCGCTCATCTCGCGGCCATCCATTGAATCGGCCAGGGCTTCGATCAGCGCGTCGATGTCGACGTCGTCGCCCTGCACCTGCCGCTTCAACAGCCTGCTCTCGTCGCGCATGGCCTCGAAAGTGCGGCGCAGGTGCTTGACCAGGCCATGGTGCTTTTCAATGACGCCACCTACATAACCCGGGTCGCCGGGCTTGAGGTCGATCTCGCGCAGCACACACCAGTTCTTGCGGTAGTGCTGGCGTGCGAAATCCCATTCGGGGTAGAGGTGGGCGCCTTCCTCGTGATAAGTGCCCTGCCAGACTTCGTTGGGGTCCTTTTCCTTCTCCTCGTACAGTGCCGGGTCATATTCACCGTCGCCGGCCGCGGTCA
>DAIMZB010000106.1:0-3712 GCA_036734185.1 Thiobacillaceae bacterium
CCGCGCACCTGGCGGCGGTGGCGCGCGGTGCGGCCATCCTGCGGGTCCACGACGTGGCGGCGATGAAAGACGCACTGAAGGTCT
The DNA here is from genome assembly GCA_036734185.1 of Thiobacillaceae bacterium. GTDB lineage: Bacteria > Pseudomonadota > Gammaproteobacteria > Burkholderiales > Thiobacillaceae > UBA6918. Next base: position 85 of record DAIMZB010000106.1, read on the forward strand.
GGGAAGCTGTTGAGGGAGCAGAACAAGAATGAGTCGCAAATATTTTGGCACCGACGGAGTGCGCGGGCGTGTCGGGAAATCACCCATCACGCCAGATTTCGTCATGCGCCTGGGTTACGCCGCAGGCAAAGTGCTGGCTTCCGACCGCAGCGTATTGCCTGAAGGCCAGCACCCGACGGTGCTGATCGGCAAGGACACCCGCATCTCCGGCTACATGCTCGAGTCGGCGCTCACGGCGGGTTTTACTGCCGCTGGTGTGCACGTGAATCTGACCGGCCCGCTGCCCACGCCCGGGATCGCCTACCTGACACGTGCGCTGCGGCTCCAGGCGGGCGTTGTGATTTCGGCCTCGCACAACCCCTTCGAGGACAACGGCATCAAGTTCTTTTCCAGCGCGGGCCAGAAACTGCCGGACGCAATCGAACACCAGATCGAGGCGATGCTGGACGGCGAAATCGTGACCGCGGCGTCCAGCGAGCTTGGCCGGGCGCGGCGCATCGACAATGCAGCCGCACGCTACATCGAGTTTTGCAAGAGCAGCTTTCCTTTCGACAAGGACCTGCGCGGCCTGCGCCTTGTGGTGGATTGCGCGAATGGCGCCACCTACCATGTCGCGCCGCACGTTTTTCATGAGCTGGGGGCGGAAGTCATCAGCGTCAGCGCCGAGCCAAACGGCTTCAACATCAATGCAGAATGCGGCGCCACGCATACCGCCCGCCTGTCTACTGCAGTCTTGCAGCACCAGGCGGACTTTGGCATCGCGCTCGACGGCGACGGCGACCGGCTGATGATGGCGGACCGCGACGGCAGGATTTTCGACGGCGACCAGCTGGTTTACATCATTGCGCACCATCGTGTTGCAAGCGGCTGCATGAAAGGTGGGGTGGCCGGCACGCTGATGACCAATCTCGGCATGGAGCACGCCCTGGGCCGGCTGAACGTGCCGTTCGGGCGTGCCAAGGTGGGCGATCGTTATGTGCTGGAATTGCTTCAGGAGAGGGGCTGGCAACTGGGCGGCGAGACTTCAGGACATATTTTGTGCCTGGACAAGCACACCACGGGCGACGGCATCATCTCGGCGCTGCAGGTGCTGCACGCCCTGAAGGACAGCGGCGCCAGTCTGGCCGAGTATTCCTCCGACCTTTCGCTCTATCCCCAGGTGCTGATCAATGTGCCCGTCGCAAAGCGGATCGATCTCGCCAATGCGCAGTCGGTTATCGCGGCCGAGGCGGAGGCGCAGGCCGACATGGGGCAGGCGGGCCGCATCGTCCTGCGCCCGTCAGGCACCGAACCGCTGATACGCGTGATGGTGGAATCGCCGTCAGAGGCCCAGGCCCGCAAATGGGCCGAACGCATCGCCGAATCGGTGCGAGCCACGGCTGCTGCTTGATCTGCGCGCCTGCCGGCGGGCTGGCATGATTCCGGCTTGCATTTCAAGGAAATGACATAAAACTGTAATATTGCCCGCTTAGTATGTCGACGTCGCCCATGCGGCAACGTTTACCACTACAGGAGATATTACATGCGTACTCTCAACAAGCTTGCTCAAGGCGCGCTGGCGGCCACCATCGGCCTGGCTTTCTCGGTCGGTGCGCTGGCTGCCGACATCACCGGCGCGGGCGCGACTTTCCCCTACGCCGTCTACACGAAATGGGCCGAAGCCTACCAGACTGCCACCGGCAACAAGGTCAATTATCAGGGCATCGGTTCCTCGGGCGGCGTCAAGCAGATCAAGGCCAAGACGGTCGATTTCGGCGGTACCGACGCCCCTGTCAGCGAGGCCGAACTGGATGAAGCAGGTCTCGTCCAGGTGCCGACGGTGATGGGTGGTGTGACTATCGTCTACAATCTGTCCGGTTTCAAATCCGGTGATATCAAGCTCGACGGTGAGACTGCAGCTGCCATTTTCAGAGGCGCCATTACGAAGTGGAACGATCCCGCCATCGCAAAACTGAACCCTGGCAAAACCATGCCCGATACGGCAATCACCATTTCCCACCGTTCTGACGGCTCTGGCACCACCTTTGCCTTCACCAATTATCTGGCCAAGCAGTCCATGGCATTCAAGCGTGACGTCGGCGCGGGCAATACCGTGAACTGGCCCGTGAACGCGGTAGGCGGCAAGGGTAACCCGGGCGTTGCTGCCAATGTGCAGAAGATCAACGGTGCGATTGGCTATGTCGACATTGCCGATGCCATGAAAAACAACATGACCTTCGTGGCGCTGAAGAACAAGGCCGGCAACTTCATCGTGCCGAACCAGGATGCTGTGGCTGATGCGGCCGCGGGCGCCAACTTCAAGGTGAAGGGCATGGCTCCGGACCTGCTTGACCAGGCCCACAAGAACGCATGGCCCATCACTACGGCTACCTATATGCTCGCCTATGAGAAGGGTGCCGACCCTGCCAAGCAAAAGGGTATTGTCGATTTCTTTACCTGGTCGCTGAAAAATGGCCAGAAAATGGCGGAAGACCTGGGCTTCGTGCCGCTGCCGGCGGGCGTGGTGAAGATGGTCGAAGCTGAAATGAAGAATATCAAGTAATACAATCGCGCCCTGAAGAAGGGTTTGCCGGGGGCTCAGTTGCCCCCGGCTTTCTGTGAAAGCGGCTGTTTTCAGTGCGGCCGTTTCCACAGAAAAGAATTCAACCGATAGGCAATTAAACCGTGAGCGAGCCCAGCGCACCCGCCGAAATCGATCTGCATGCCCAGCAAGTTGCAAGATTCCGCTTGCAGGACAGATTTTTTCATCACACGACCCAGCTTTTTGCGCTGGTTGTCCTGGCCGCGCTGGTGGGCATCCTGGTGTCGCTCAGTATCGAAGCCTGGCCCAGTCTGAAGGCATTCGGCCCCGAATTCCTCTGGACCAACGTCTGGAGCGTCCCGGACGACAAGTTCGGCGCGCTTGCCGCCATTTACGGCACGGTCGTGACCTCTGTGCTGGCCCTGCTGATTGCCGTGCCAATCAGTTTCGGTATTGCGCTCTTCCTGACCGAGACCTGTCCGCTCTGGTTGCGCCGCCCCCTGGGCACCGCGATCGAACTGCTGGCCGGCATTCCGTCCATTGTGTACGGCATCTGGGGGCTGTTTGTGTTTGCCCCGTTGTTTGCCGAACACTTCCAGCCTCCCATGCAAAGCCTGCTTGGCGATTTGCCAGTCATCGGCAGCTGGTTTTCCGGCCCACCCATTGGCATTGGCATTTTGACTGCCAGCCTGGTGCTGTCGATGATGGTGATTCCCTTCATCGCCTCGGTCATGCGTGATGTGTTCGAGACCGTGCCGCACGTCCTGAAGGAGTCGGCCTACGGAATCGGCTGCACGACCTGGGAAGTGATGCGTAACATCGTGTTGCCCTATACCCGCGTCGGGGTGATCGGCGGCATCATGCTGGGGCTGGGGCGGGCGCTGGGCGAAACCATGGCGGTCACATTCGTGATCGGCAACGCCAATCGCATCATTCCCAGCTTGTTCGCCCCCGGTACATCGATTGCCTCCACATTGGCCAACGAGTTCGGCGAAGCCGCCCCCGGTCTCCATATCGCTTCACTTTTCGCGCTGGGCCTGGTGCTGTTCGTGATCACCTTCATCGTACTGGCGATCTCGCGCTGGCTGATCAGCCGCAGCATGGGCT
>DAIMZB010000106.1:3722-5149 GCA_036734185.1 Thiobacillaceae bacterium
TGGGCTCGGAGGGGTTGTAATGCTGATTAATCTCTATACTCGCCGCATCTGGCTCAACCGTTTCGGCATGGCCTTGTCCATGGTTGCGATGAGCCTCGGGCTGATCGGTTTGATGTGGATCTTGTGGACGTTGTTTTCCAAGGGCTTTGCCGCGCTGAGCATCGACATGTTTACCCAGGACACGCCGGCACCCGGTTCCGAGGGCGGCGGCCTGCGCAACGCCATCATCGGCAGCGGCCTGATCCTGCTGTTTTCCATGCTGATTGCCACCCCGATTGGCATTCTGGCCGGCATTTATCTTGCCGAGTATGGGCGCATCTCCAAGTTCGCCTCGTTCACCCGCTTCATGACTGACATCATGCTGTCGGCGCCATCCATCGTCATCGGCCTTTTCGTCTACGCCCTGTTCGTTGCCACCACAGGCGGCTTCTCTGGATGGGCGGGATCGCTCGCGCTGGCGTTGATTGCCATACCGGTGGTGGTGCGCACCACCGAGAACATGCTCAAGCTGGTGCCGACCAGCCTGCGCGAAGCCGCATTCGCGGTGGGCGCGCCCCGCTGGCAGGTTTCGTTGAAGGTAACCCTGCGCGCGGTCAAGTCCGGCGTGGTGACGGGCGTACTGCTGGCCATGGCCCGTATTACCGGCGAGACCGCACCGTTACTGTTTACCGCGCTCAACAACCAGTTTTTCAGCACCAACATGTCCGAGCCCATGGGCAACCTGCCGGTGGTGATTTACCAGTTCGCGCTGAGCCCCTATGACAACTGGGTCAACCTGGCCTGGGGCGGAGCGCTGTTGATTGCTTTCCTGGTGCTTGCGGTCAATATCGGCGTACGCGTCGCTTTCCGCCAAAAAAATAAACGCTGATCGTTCACGGAGAAATCATGTCAGACCAAGCAACCACAAGCAGCAGGGAAGCCGCGCTGCTGGTCCGTAACCTGAATTTTTATTACGGTGATTTCAAGGGACTGAACAACATCAACATGGATGTTGCGCGCAACAAGGTCACGGCCTTCATCGGCCCCTCGGGCTGCGGCAAATCCACCTTGTTGCGTACCTTCAACCGCATGTATGACCTATACCCGGGGCAGCGCGCGGAAGGCGAAATTCTGTTCAATGGCAAGAACCTGCTCGACAAGAAACAGGACGTGAACCTGGTACGCTCGAAGATCGGCATGGTGTTTCAGAAGCCAACGCCCTTTCCCATGACCATCTATGAAAACATTGCCTTTGGCGTGCGCCTGTACGAAAGACTTTCAAAGTCCGCGATGGATGACCGAGTCGAGTGGGCACTGAAGAAGGCTGCGCTATGGGAGGAGGTCAAGGACAAGTTGCAGCAGAACGGCCTTTCCCTTTCCGGCGGACAGCAGCAGCGCCTGTGCATTGCACGCGGCATTGCCGTTAAGCCCGATGTGGTGCTGCTGGA
>DAIMZB010000107.1:0-4892 GCA_036734185.1 Thiobacillaceae bacterium
GTCAAGCAGTTCCGCAAGCTCGACATCCAGCTTGTGATCCGAGCGACCGACTACAATCGCTTTCAGGACAAGATGCTGAACGGTAATGCCCAGATTTTCGAATGGGGCTGGAACGCGGACTATCCCGACCCGGAAAACTTCCTGTTCCTGCTCTATGGCCCCAACGCCAAGGCCGGAAAGAACGGCGAGAATGCCGCCAACTACGGCAATCCGGAGTTCGACCGCCTGTTCGTGCAGATGAAAGGCATGGACAACGGGCCGCGGCGACAGGAAATCATTGATCGCATGACGGTGCTGGCGCGAGAAGACGCCCCCTGGCTGTTCGGCTTCTTCCCCAAGGGTTTCAGCCTGCAGCATGCCTGGATTGGCAACGTGAAGCCCAATCTGATGGCGAACAACACCCTCAAGTACAGGCGCATCGATTCCGAATCAAGGCAGCGGAGCAGGGTGCAATGGAATCATCCCGTGCTGTGGCCCTTTGCCGCTGGTATGCTGGGCCTGGCTGCGCTGCTGTGGCCGGCATGGCGCCAGTACCGCCGGCATGAGGAGGAGCGCGCATGATCCGTTATATCCTGCGCCGCCTGCTGTATGCCATACCGATCCTGATCGGTGTCAACCTCATTACCTTTTTCCTGTTTTTCGTGGTCAACACCCCGGACAACATGGCGCGCATCCATCTGGGCGTGAAGCATGTCACCCCGGCGGCGATCGAACAGTGGAAGGCCGAGCACGGCTATGACAAGCCGTTGTTCATCAACTCGGAACAGGATGGATTCAAGGCCGTAACCGAAACCCTGTTCGTGGACCGCTCGATCAAACTGTTCAGCCTTGATTTCGGCAAGGCCGACGATGGCCGCGACATCGCGCGCGACATCGAGACCCGCATGTGGCCCTCGCTCGCGATCGCACTGCCCGTCTTCGTCATCGGTCTCATGGCCAACGTCACGCTCGCACTGCTGCTGATTTTTTATCGTGGCACCCGGCTTGAATATGCCGGCGTGGCCGGGCTCATCGCGCTGATGTCGATCTCGAGCCTGTTCTATATCATCGCGGGACAGTATTTCATCGCCAGGCTGTGGCAGTGGCTGCCGATTTCCGGCTATGGTGGCGGCATCGACGGGTTCAAGTTCATCCTGCTGCCGGTGCTGGTTTCGGTGGCCGCAGGGCTGGGCAGCGGCGCGCGCTGGTATCGCACCATCTTCCTGGAGGAAATCGGCAAGGACTACGTGCGCACGGCGCGCGCCAAGGGACTTTCCGAACTGCGCGTGCTGTTCCGCCATGTGCTGAAGAACGGCATGATCCCGATTCTTACCGGCGCGGTGGTGGTGCTCCCGCTGCTGTTCACCGGCAGTCTGGTGACCGAATCCTTCTTTGGCATACCCGGCCTCGGCAGCTACACCATCGATGCGATCCGCGCGCAGGATTTCGCCATCGTGCAGTCCATGGTGTTCCTCGGCTCGGCGCTCTACATCCTGGGCCTGCTCCTGACCGACCTTTCCTACACGCTGGTTGACCCGCGGGTGAAGCTGGCATGAGCATCCAGCCGGTCATCCTCTGGACGGACGCACTAACCGGACTGCTGGTGCTGGCCTGCATCGGCTTTTCCTGGCATATCGCGCGCACGCCGATGCTGCGCGTTTCCTGGCACAAGTTTCTGGCGCGGCCGATGGGCATGACGTCGGCCGTGGTGCTGGCTGCGTTCATGCTGGTCGGCCTGGCTGACAGCCTGCATTACCGCGAGCGCCTCGAAAACGGCCAGCTTGGCGTCGAAGTAAAAAGCATGCTGGACCGGGCGCTGGCGCCGCTCACCGCGCATGGCGAGCGCACTTATTCCGCGCCCCTCGCCACGCATTCGCAGTCCAGGGAAACGGTTGAAAAGCCAGACGGCAGCACAGTGCGTGAAACTCCACGCCTGAAGTTCGGCGGCGCGCATCTTGCCGATCCGGAAAGCGACTGGGCCGGCGATGTATTCGCCCGGACAGCTTTGGGCCTGGCATGGGGGCTGGCCGCAAGTCTGCTGTTCGCCGGCGTGCTGGGGATCATGCTGGGGCGCTTCTGGAAGTGCCGGTTCGCCGCCGCGCTGGCGCGCCTGTGGCGTTCGCAGAACAGGGACCTAGCCTGGACGAGCCTGCTGGTGACGGTATCGCTGCTATTCATGATGGCGGGCGTGGCGGCCTGCCTGGCGGGCGGCTACCATGTCTTCGGCACCGACAAGGTCGGGCAGGACGTGCTTTACCAGTCCTTGAAGAGCATCCGCACCGGTCTGGTCATCGGCACGCTCACCACACTGGTGACCCTGCCGGCCGCCATCGGACTGGGCCTTCTGGCTGGCTACTTTCGTGGCTGGGTGGATGATGTCATTCAGTATGTGTATACGACGCTCAATTCCATTCCCTGGGTGCTGCTGGTTGCGGCTGCGGTGCTGATAGTGCAGGTATTCATCGAACAGAACGAAAGCAGTTTCTCTTCCGTTGCCGAGCGCGCCGACGTGCGCCTCCTGGCCTTGTGCGTGATCATTGGTCTGACCGGCTGGACCAGTCTTGCCCGCCTCCTGCGCGCGGAAACGCTGAAGCTCCGCGAACTCGATTACGTGACTGCAGCCCGCGCCTTCGGTGTTTCGCGCTCGCGCATCCTGATGCGCCACATCCTGCCCAATGTACAGCACCTCATCCTGATTTCTGTGGTGATGGATTTTTCCGGCCTGGTGCTGGCCGAGGCCATCCTCTCCTATGTCGGTGTCGGTGTCGACCCGGTGATGAACAGCTGGGGCAACATGATCAACGCTGCGCGGCTCGAACTCGCGCGCGAGCCCGTGGTGTGGTGGCCGCTGTTGTCAGCGTTCGGTTTCATGTTCGCCCTGGTGCTGTCGGCGAACCTGTTCGCAGATGTGGTGCAGGATGCATTCGATCCGCGCAGCGCAGCGAGGGGAGGCAAGTCATGAGCCTGCTCAAGGTAGAGAACCTCCGCGTGCGCATCGGCGAGGTCGTGCCGGTGGATGGCATCAGCTTCAGCATCGACGCCGGTGAAACCTTCGTGCTGCTGGGCGAATCCGGCTCCGGAAAGTCCATGACGGCCCTGGCGCTGATGCGCCTGCTGCCGGAAGGCGGGCATGTCGCAGGGGGTGAAGTCAGCTTCGCAGGTAACGCGCTGTCGAGCCTGCCGGAGTCGCAGATGCGCGCCTTGCGCGGGCGCGGCATGGCGATGATTTTTCAGGAGCCGCAAACCTCGCTCAATCCGGTGATGACCATCGGCGACCAGGTTGCCGAAGCCTTGCCCGCGGGCATGACGAAGGATGCGCGGCGCACTGCCGTCATCCGCCTGCTGGAGGAGGTCGGCATTCCCGAACCGAGCCAGCGCATGCACAGCTACCCTTTCGAACTGTCGGGTGGGCAGAAGCAGCGCGTCATGATCGCCCAGGCCCTGGCCGGGGAGCCCAGACTGCTGATTGCTGACGAGCCCACCACGGCGCTCGATGTCACGCTGCAGGCGCAGATCCTGCAGCTCATCAAGCGCCTTGCGCGCGAGCGCGGCATGGGCCTGCTGCTGATCACGCACGACCTCGGCGTTGCAAGGCATATGGCCGACCGTGTCGGCATCATGTACGCGGGGCAGCTGGTGGAAAGCCTCGATGTGAAAGGAAAGTACAGCCTCGCACATGCCTTCCATCCCTACACGCGCAAGCTGATGGCAGCTGTCCCCAGTATGATACGTGCTGGCGAGCGGCTGACTGCCATTCCCGGGCGCGTTCCGCCGCTTGACAGAACCTTTGCCGGCTGCCGCTTCGCGGATCGCTGTGCCAGTGCCTTCGCGCCTTGCCCCGACAACGTGCCCGACTGGAGCCATGTGGGGGCAGGGCATGCCGTGCGCTGCCACCTCGCGTCCCAGCCGGAGGCCTTGCGCTCATCCGAGCCCGTGCAGACCTTGGCGCTGTCGCCGCCCCGGCACGATACCGTGCTGGCGGTGCGCGACCTGGCCGTGAGCTACGTTCAGCGCAGCGGCCCGCTGTTCGGCAAGAAACGCATTCATGCCGTCGACGGCATCAGCTTCGAATTGAAAGCGGGCGAGACCCTCGCCCTGGTCGGGGAATCCGGCTGCGGGAAGACCACCGCCGCCCGCGCCATACTGGGACTGACACCAATCAGCGGGGGCGACGTAATGCTGGACGGGTCGAACGTCGCAGCGCTTCCTGAGCGCCGGTTCAAGCCTTATCGGCGGCTGGCGCAGATCGTGTTTCAGGACCCCTACAGCTCACTCAACCCGCGCATGCGCGTCGGAGACATCCTGCAGGAAGGCATGGCCGCGCTCGGAGCAGGAGATGCGGCTGGACGCGGTCACGCGATTGCTGCGTTGCTGGAAAAAGTCGGACTGGATCCCGATGCGGTCACGCGCTATCCGCATGAATTTTCCGGCGGTCAGCGCCAGCGCATCGCCATCGCGCGCGCCCTCGCGGTAAAACCCAGGCTCTTGATCTGCGACGAGCCGACATCGGCGCTGGATGTGTCCGTTCAGGTGCAAATACTGAACTTGCTGGCGGATCTGCAGCGCGAGGAAGGGCTGGCTATGCTGTTCATCACGCACAACCTCGCGGCAGTGGGATATCTGGCCCATCGCGTGGCGGTGATGCGGATGGGAAAAATCGTCGAGCTGGGTGCCGCTGGCGACATCCTCACACGGCCCCAGCATCCTTATACGCAGGGTTTGCTGGCGTCCGTGCTCTAGCTGGTTGCTTCGCGAAGGGCAACCGAGAATCAGCTGCGTTTGATGGTCAGGCTTCTGCCGGCGGGGACGCTGCTGCCGCTCAGGTTGTTCCAGGCCTTGAGTTCCGTGACCGAGACATTGAAGCGGTTGGCGATGGAGTAGAGGGTGTCGCCGCGGCGGACAGTGTAGCGTGT
>DAIMZB010000108.1:0-4877 GCA_036734185.1 Thiobacillaceae bacterium
GGCGATCGCGATGCGGCCGCTGCGGATGGGCTCGAACCCGGCGATGCAGCGCAGCACCGTGGTCTTGCCGCAGCCGGACGGGCCGAGCAGGCAGCCGATTTGGCCGTGCTGCAAATTGAACGACAGATTTTTCACCACTTCGCGCGCGCCATAGGCCTGCGAGACGTGTTCGAGTTTAAGCATGCGTGTTTTCTCCGCGCCCGGCCAGGAAAATGATCGGGATGAGGCCCGCCAGTATGATGGCGACCGAGGGCAGGGCGGCGCGTTCCCACTCGCCTTCGGCGGTCATTTCAAACACCCGTACCGCCAGCGTGTCCCAGCCGAATGGCCGGGTCATCAGGGTGATGGGCATTTCCTTCATGATGTCGACGAAGGCCAGCGCCGCTGCGGTGAAAAGACTGGCCCTGAGCATGGGCAGATGCACGCGCGACAGCAAGGCGAGCGTGCCTGTGCCCATGACTCGCGCGGCCTCGTCAATGTTGCGGGTGATGCGCTGCAGGCCGGAATCAACTGGCCCGAAGCCGACTGCCAGGAAGCGGACGGCGTAGGCCAGCAGCATCACCAGCAGGGTGCCCTTGAGCACTTCGGTGCCTTGCCAGTTCTCGGTTTTGAGCAGGTCAATGATGACATTGTCGAGCCACGCGACGGGTATGAAGATGCCGACCGCCAGCACCGTGCCGGGAAAGGCGTAGCCAATGGTCGCGACCCTTTGCGTCAATTGCATCAGGACGCCCGGCCGCTGGCGGCCGGCGTAGCCCAGCAGCAGGGCGAGGGCGCAGACGATGATTGCCCCCAGACCCGAGAGCCACAATGAGTTGCGCACGAATTCCCAGTAGCGGCTGTCGAGGTCGGTGGCGATGGCACCCTTTGCCCACAGCAGCAATTGCACCAGCGGAACCAGGAAGGCAATGCCGAACACCAGTCCGGCGTAGAGCATGGCGCCAAGCGACTGGCCGCGCGTGAGGCGGATGCGATTGTGGCTGGCTGCGCGGCCGACGCCGCTGTATCGCATGTGGCTGCGGGTGCGCTGCTCGGCCAGCGCCAGCACCAGTACGAACAGGATGAGGATGGAGGAGAGCTGCGAGGCGGCCGACAGCGAGAACAGGGAGAACCACGCCTTGTAGATGGCGGTAGTGAAGGTGTCGTAGTTGAAGATGGCGACGGTGCCGAAATCGGCCAGGGTTTCCATCAGCGCCAGCATCAGGCCGGCCGCGATCCATGGGCGCGCCATGGGCAGTGCCACGCGGCAAAACCCCTGGCGGCGATCGAGGCCAAGCGACTGCGCCGCTTCCAGTGCCGCGCGCCCCTGGGTGAGGAAAGCGTTGCGCGCGATGAGGTAGACATAAGGGTAGAGCGCGAGCGACATGACGAAAATGACGCCGCCGCGCGAGCGGATCTGCGGCAGCTGCAGGGGTCCGAACAGTTCGCGCAGCGCGGTTTGCAGCGGGCCGGTGAAGTCGAGCAGGCCGATCATCACGAAAGCCAAGACATAGGCTGGCACGGCGAGCGGTAGCAACAGCGCCCAGGAAAAGAATTTTCGGCCGGGGAACTCGCACATGGCGGTCAGCCAGGCGAGCGATACGCCCAGCACGGTCACGCCCAGGCCCACGCCCAGCAATAGCCAGAAGGTGTTGGCGAGCAACTCGGGCAGGACGAACTGGGCCAGGTGCCCGAGGATGTCGGCGTCGGGGCTTATCCAGGCGGAGAAAATGACCGATACCGGCACCAGGGTGAGCAGCGCGATCGCGAGCGCGACCCCGCCCCAGCCGCCCACGCGGGGAAAAGAAAAAACGCCCGCTGTTTGGGCGGGCGCCTTGGCGGGCAAGACGGAAGAATCGGCAGGCATGAGCGGATTATATTCTCCTGCGGGTGCGACTTGCTTCGGCCTGCTTATTTGTATGCTGCGTTCACTTGTAACCTACGCGGTCCATCAGCTTCACGGCGGCGGCCTGCAGGGTGCCGGCTTCCTTCACGTTGATGAGGTTCTGCCTGAAACCGCCCCAGGCCGCGACGGTGGCGTCAGCCTTCACCTTGGCGTTGACCGGGTATTCCAGGTTGCTGTCGGCATAAAGATTTTGTGCCTTCTCGGAAGACAGCCACTCCAGCAGCTTGATGGCGCCGGCCGGGTTCTTGGCGTGTTTCGTTACGCCAGCCCCGGAAATGTTCACGTGTACGCCCGCGTTCTTGGACTTCAGGTTCTGGTTGGGCCAGAAGATGCCGAGCGGCAGCTTGGGGTCTTTCTCCATGAGGCGGCCGTAGTAATAGGTGTTGACCAGGGTCACGTCACACTGGCCGGCGGCTACCGCTTCCATGGCCTTGGTGTCGTCGGGGAAGGACGGGGCGGCGAGGTTGTTGACCCAGCCCTGAACGATGTCCTCGGTTTTGGCTTCGCCGTATTCGTGGATCATCATTGCCACCAGCGACTGGTTGTAAACCTTCTTCGAAGTGCGCAGGCACAGGCGGTTCTTCCACTTGGGGCTGGCAAGGTCTTCATAGGTGGACAGGTCGGCGGGCTTGACCTTGTCCTTGTTGTATACGAGGGTGCGGGCGCGGATCGACAGGCCGAACCACTCGTTGTCGGGATCGCGCAGGTGGGCCGGCACGTTGGCGGCGAGCGTGGCGGACTTCACCGGGCGCAGCAGGCCTTCTTCCGAAGCCTGCCACAGGTTGCCGGCATCCACCGTCATCAGCATGTCGGCCGGGGTGTTGGCGCCTTCGGCTTTCAGGCGCGCGAGCAGGGGACCTTCCTTGTCGGTGACGAATTTCACCGTCACGCCGGTTTCCTTGGTGTAGGCGTCGAACAGGGGTTTGATCAGCTGCTCGTTGCGGGCGGAATAGACTACGACCTCTTCGGCCGAGACCGTGGTCAGGGCCAGCAGGGCGGCCAGTCCGCCGGCCAGCATTGCCATCGATTTGCGCATGGTGTGCTCCTTGGAAAATGTTCGAGGCCACTCAGCCTCTCATGGAGCCATTTTATACGCTAATGAGAACAATTATCAATAATTGTTTGGTTTTGTTGAAACGTGTGGCTAGAGGCTTATCCGCATCGAAAGGTCGACCGCCTGCACATGCTTGGTAAGGCTGCCGATAGATATGCGCGCCACCCCGGTTTCCGCGACGGCACGGATGCTTTCCAGGGTGATGTTGCCGGATGCTTCCAGAATGGCTCGTTTGCCCGTGACGGCGACGGCCTCGCGCATTTCGTCCTGGCCAAAGTTGTCGAGCAGGATGAGTTTGGCGCCGGCATCCAGGGCCTGTTTCAGTTCATCCAGGTTTTCCACCTCGATCTGGATCGGCACGCCGGCACCGAGCGCAAACGCCGCCTGCAGCACCTGGGTGATGCCGCCGGCTGCGGCAATGTGGTTTTCCTTGATGAGGATGCCGTCGAAAAGGCCGATGCGCTGGTTGGCGCCGCCGCCGGCGCGCACGGCGTATTTCTGGGCCAGCCTCAATCCTGGCAGGGTCTTGCGCGTATCCATGACCACGGCGCCAGTGCCACGAACGGCATCCGCATAACGCCGGGTGAGGGTCGCGGTACTGGACAGGGTTTGCAGGAAGTTGAGCGCCGGGCGCTCGGCCGAAAGCAGGGCGCGGGCATTGCCGTCGATCTCACAAAGCAGCTGGCCCGACAGGATCGATTCACCTTCCTGCGCGTGCCAGCGTACGGCTGCATGCGCGTCCAGCGCGTGGAAACAGGCCTCGAACCAGGCGCGTCCGCACAGCACTGCCGCCTCGCGGCTGACGACGCGCGCATGCGCGGAGCGGGCGGCGGGCAGCAGGCTGGCGGTGAGGTCGCCCGTGCCGATGTCCTCGGACAGCGCCGCTGCCGCGTTCAGCAGCACGGCTTCCTGCAACTGGCGGGTTTCTTTCTCGGTGAGGCCGGAAATGAAAAGGTGCGTGTTCATGTCGACATTATGCCCTGCAGCCGGTTTTGGCCAGTCGGTGTGGCGCTTGAAAAAACCGCGTTCTTCCCCACATTGGGAGTAGTGCCAATTCAATGCAGGAAAAACCATGCGTTTTGACAAACTTACCACCCAGTTCCAGCAGGCGATCGCCGACGCGCAAAGCTATGCCGTCGGCTCCGACCAGCAGTTCATCGAGCCGCTGCACCTCATGGCCGCGCTGCTCGACCAGGAAGGCGGCGGCGCCTCAGGCCTGCTGGCCAAGGCCGGCGCGCGCGTGCCGGCGCTCAAGCAGGGGATCGAGGAAGCCATCGCGCGCCTGCCCAAGGTCGAGGGGCATGGCGGTGACGTCACCATTTCGCGTGAACTCAACAACCTTCTCAACCTCACCGACAAGGAAGCGCAAAAGCGCGGCGACGCCTACATCGCCAGCGAACTTTTTCTGCTTGCCGCGCTGGAGGACAAGGGCGAGCTCGGCCGCCAGATGAAGCAGCACGGCGCCACCAGGGCCGCTTTGGAGCAGGCGATCAACACCGTGCGCGGCGGCGAGGCGGTGCAAAGCCAGGAAGCCGAAGGTAGCCGCGAGGCACTGAAGAAATACACCCTCGACCTCACCGAGCGCGCGCAACAGGGCAAGCTCGACCCGGTGATCGGCCGCGACGACGAAATTCGCCGCGCCATCCAGGTGCTGCAGCGCCGCACCAAGAACAACCCGGTGCTGATCGGCGAGCCCGGCGTGGGCAAGACCGCCATCGTCGAAGGCCTGGCCCAGCGCATCGTCAACGGCGAAGTGCCAGAAACGCTGAAAGACAAGAAAGTTCTGGTGCTGGACATGGCCGGGCTGCTGGCGGGCGCCAAGTATCGCGGCGAGTTCGAGGAGCGGCTCAAGGCTGTCTTGAAGGAAGTGGCGCTGGACGAGGGCCGCATCATCCTCTTCATCGACGAGATTCACACCATGGTCGGCGCCGGCAAGGC
>DAIMZB010000109.1:0-3173 GCA_036734185.1 Thiobacillaceae bacterium
TAATACCAAAGGTTCTTTTTCGGAGCCGTCGTAGTTGGGCCCGAAGTCGACGGTCTCCTTGTCGATGTCGGCCAGCATCTCGTGGGCGATCTTCGCCATGCGGATTTCGGTGTAACGCATGGCGGCAGCGTTGTCGCCGTCGATGGAACCGAAGTTTCCCTGGCCGTCGACCAGCATGTAGCGCAGGGAAAAGTCCTGCGCCATGCGCACGATGGTGTCGTACACCGCAGTGTCGCCATGTGGGTGGTACTTACCGATGACGTCGCCGACGATGCGCGCCGACTTCTTGTAGGGCTTGTTCCAGTCGTTGGAAAGCTCGCTCATGGCGAACAGCACGCGTCGGTGCACGGGCTTGAGGCCATCCCTGACATCCGGCAGCGCACGCCCCACGATCACGCTCATGGCGTAATCGAGGTAGGAGCGGCGCATCTCCTCTTCCAGGCTGATAGGCAGGGTTTCTTTGGCGAACTGTTCCATGGACCCGCTTGTGATGAATCAAAAGCCGTGATTTTAGCATGGTCTGAAAACCAGTCCGGCTTCCCTCCCACGGGGTTTATGGAGACAATGCAGGCATGGCCCAACCCGTCGATTTGCTGATTTTTCCCCGCTGGATCGTCCCGGTCTCCGCCGCTGGCGTGCTCGAAAACCACGCCCTTGCCGTCAAGGGCGGCCGCATCGTGGACATCTGCCCGGAAGATGCCGCTGCCAGCCGCTTTGCCGCGCGCGAAACCGTGGCGTTGCCCGAACATGTGCTGATTCCCGGCCTCGTCAACCTGCACACCCACGCCGCCATGAACCTGTTCCGCGGCTATGGCGACGACATGCCTCTGATGCAGTGGCTCACCACCCGAATCTGGCCCGCGGAACAGAAAACCGCCTCGCTCGACTTCGTGCGCGACGGCACCCTGCTGGCCTGCGCCGAAATGCTGGCCTCGGGCACCACCTGCTTCAACGAGATGTACTTTTTCCCCGGCGCCGCCGCCGAGGCCGCGCTGGGTGCCGGCCTGCGCGCGGCGCTTGGCATGATCGTGATCGACTTCCCCACCGCCTACGCCTCCGACGCCGAGGATTACCTCAACAAGGGCCTGGCCGTGCGCGACCGCTACAAGGGCGAGGACCGTCTTTCATTCACCTTCGCGCCGCATGCCCCCTACACCGTGGGCGACGACATGCTGGGCAGGATCGCCGTGCTGGCCGAACAGCTCGACGTGCCGGTGCACATTCACCTGCACGAGACCGCGCAGGAAATCCAGGACAGCCTGGACAGGCACAAGGTGCGGCCGCTGGAACGCATCGCCGCCGCCGGACTGCTGTCGCCCAGGCTCATCGCCGTGCACGCCATCCATCTGCTGGACGCCGAAATCGAGACCCTCGCCCGATTTGGCTGCCACATTGCCCACTGCTCGGCTTCTGCCCTGAAGCTGGCGAGCGGCCTGCCGGCGACAAAAAAATGGCTCGATGCCGGCATCAACGTCGGCCTGGGCACAGACGGGGCGGCGAGCAACAACCGCCTGGACATGTTTTCTGAAATGCGCCTCGCGGCCCTGCTGGCCAAGGGTGTGTCCGGTGACGCCTCTACCCTGCCCGCTGCCAAAGCCCTGGAGGCCGCCACGCTGGGCGGCGCCCGTGCACTTGGCCTGGATGCCCAGATCGGCTCGCTCGAAGCCGGCAAGTGGGCGGATATGTCCGCCGTCAATCTTGGCAGCATCAACACCCAGCCCGTGTTCGACCCGATCTCCCACCTGGTCTACGCCGCTGGCCGCGAACAGGTCAGCCACGTGTGGGTAGGCGGCGAACTCAAATACGCCGAAGGGCGTCTATCTTCCATCGACCTGCCGGACCTGAAGGCACGCATTGCCTACTGGCGCGATAAACTGGCAGCCTGAACACCTTCCAAATTCGACATGAGCAACGTAGACGCCTCCGAAATCAGCAAGTTTTCCGAACTCGCCCACCGCTGGTGGGACCCGAATTCGGAATTCAAGCCCCTGCATGACATCAACCCGCTGCGCCTGGACTGGATCGACCGGCATGCCCAGCTTGCCGGCAAACGCGTCATCGACGTCGGCTGCGGCGGGGGCATCCTGAGCGAATCCATGGCCGACAGGGGTGCGGATGTCACCGGCATCGACCTCGGCGAAAAGGCCCTCAAGATCGCGCGCCTGCACCTGCTGGAATCCGGCCGCAAGGTCGACTACCGCCACACCGCCGCTGAGGACATGGCCGCGCACAACCCGGCCGCGTTCGATGTCGTGACCTGCATGGAAATGCTCGAACACGTGCCCAGCCCCGCCTCCATCGTGCAGGCGTGCGCACAACTCGCCAGTCCGGGCGGCTGGGTGTTCTTCTCCACGCTGAACCGGAACCTCAAGAGCTATGCCTTCGCCGTGCTGGGCGCGGAATACCTCTTGAAGATGCTGCCAAAGGGTACGCACGACTACGCCAAGTTCATCAAGCCGGCCGAACTCGCCGGCTTCGCCCGCGGCGCCGGCCTCGAAGTGGTTGACCTGGTCGGCATGACCTACAACCCGCTGACCCGGATCTATGCGCTGGAGAACGACACCGGCGTGAATTACCTCACGGCCTGCCGCAAGCCGGCAGCAAACTGATGGCGATCCGGGCAGTCCTGTTCGATCTCGACGGCACCCTGGTCGACACCGCGCCCGACCTCGGCTACGCCCTCAACCTGCAGCGCGGCCTGCATGGCCTGCCACCCCTGCCAGATGAAGAAATCCGCCCGCAGGCCTCGCACGGCGCGCGCGGCCTTTTGATGCTGGGCTTCGGACTCAGGCCCGAGGACAGCGGCTTCAATCCCATGCGCCAGGAATTCCTGCAGCTGTATGCCGACAACCTGTGCAAGCACTCGCGGCTATTCGACGGCATGGCCGAGGCCTTGGCCGAGCTGGAAGCGCGCAAGCTGCCCTGGGGCGTCGTGACCAACAAGCCGGCGCGCTTCACCGAGCCTCTGCTCTCGCTGCTCGATCTCACCGAGCGCGCCGCCTGCATCGTCTCCGGCGACACCTGCCCCGAGCCCAAGCCCCATCCCGGCCCCCTGCTCCACGCCAGCGAACTGATCGGCATTGCGCCACAGCATTGCCTGTACGTAGGCGATGCCGAGCGCGACGTCGCGGCCGCCAGGAACGCCAGCATGCCCTGCGTCGTTGCCCACTACG
>DAIMZB010000109.1:3183-3628 GCA_036734185.1 Thiobacillaceae bacterium
CCTGGGGCGCCGACGGCTTCATCCAGCAGCCGCAGGACCTCATCAGGTTCCTCACGGCTTGAACTTTTTACCCCCAACCCCATCTCAGGTACTACAATCTGATTTGCTGAGTTTCCCAGGGGCCGACCTGGCTTCGACGTGGGTCGCAAAGCAGTGCAGGGCATACCGAGGGTCAGAGCACCTCGTAAATCCAACTGAAAACTTTTAGTCGCCAACGACGAAAACTACGCCCTGGCCGCTTAAGGCCAGGACCCACACCGGATCGTTCATGGGCCGGGCCGGGTAAAACCGGCAGTGGGTTAATCAACATGAAATCGCGTTTGCCCGGGTGGCTTGGTCAAACGTTAAATCAAGGCCACTCGCTTCCAGCCAGCCTGTCCGGCCGGCGGACTGGAGGTCAAATTCAAACGACCGGAATAAGTATGTAGAACTGCCTGTAGAGGGC
>DAIMZB010000109.1:3638-4862 GCA_036734185.1 Thiobacillaceae bacterium
CACCAATACTCAAAATCCCAACCCTTATCCGGTTGGGATTTTTTTTGCCTGTTCCCCCCTGAAATGCGTCTTTGCCTCGCGAGCGTGACCACCCCAAACTCGGCGTTCTCGCCCCCGTCCATGCGTCTCTGTTCCCGGTTTTCTCTGCTGGTCTCGAGAGCGTTCTCGAGGCCACCTCCTTTTCCATCAAGGGTTTAGACGCGGTCGGTTGTGGTTGGCAACTCCTGTAGAGAGGGCGACCGAGCGACAAGGAGGCACAAAAAAACCGCCCGAGGGCGGTACTCGCGCTAGGCTCAAGGCGGTCAGGCGGGTGGCGCGAGCACCCGCATCTGGTCGCTCCAGCCGTTCGGCCAAGGCTGCCGCATCACGTGCTCCAGTACCGCTGTTGGCGATTCCGTGAGCCGTTCCAAGACCTCAGGTGCCAGCAGGGTCAGGCGCAGCAACCGACGCACCTGCGTCACGTCCATCCCCTCGGCTTGCGCGATTTCGGCCACCGACGCGGCGCGCTGCTCGTCCAGCAGGCGTTGCCAGTGGTGCGCCAACCCGAGCGCCCGCATCAGCGAAGTGTCCTGTGCTGCGGCCCGAGCTTCACGCTCCTTCGTTGCCTCCGACAGGAATTGCTGCGGGGCATCAAGCGGTGTGATGACCTGCTTCTTGACCCCCCGCTTCACCAGCGTCCAGGGTACGAAAGTTTCCAGTCGCACGCCGCCAGCCGGATTCGGAAGTTGGTGGGTGACCGGATCGCCCTTGAATCGCCCCCGGTGTTTCCTGCTCATGCAGCCTCCTCGAATCGATGCACGATCTGCCGCTGTGCTTCCCAATCCACGGGCAGAGGGTTGCGCTGGAACCAGATCAGGTTCATCCGACGCGGTTGCCGTCCCGACATCAGCATGTCCAGGATGTCTGGCGCGAGCAGGGTCAGACGCATTAGCTCGTTGGGGACCGAGGGATGCAGCCCTTCTGCCCGAGCGATGTCCGAGCCGCTCTTCATGGCGCCGGTGTCGACAAGGTGCTGCCAGTAGAAGCCGCGCGCGATTCCCTCCAGCAAGGTGACGTCGTGAACGTCCCGATCGTCCGCGGCCACCCGACGCGAACCCCGTCGGCGAAAGGTCAGCGGGACGAAGGTTTCCAGGGAGTCGTCCATCAGGCCTCCATCTCCACGAGTTCGGCGCCGATCTCCCTCGGGGCGAATTCGCCGATCAGGGCGTCCCAGCCCAATTCCCG
>DAIMZB010000110.1:0-4812 GCA_036734185.1 Thiobacillaceae bacterium
GGCCTGTCCACCGGCCATGCCGCGCGAACCGGAAGCGGCGGCGAGAAGGTTCAGCATGCGGACCTGGGCGGCGGCATCGTCAATAAGGCCGGGTTGGGACAGCATCTCGAAGGCCAGGCTCTGCAGTGCGTCGCCCACCAGGAGCGCGGTGGCCTCGTCGAATTCCACGTGCACCGTCGGTTTGCCGCGCCGCAGCACGTCGTTGTCCATGGCCGGCATGTCGTCGTGCACCAGTGAGTAGGCGTGGATCAGCTCGACCGCAATGGCGGCCTGGGTGACGCGCGCAGGATCTGCTTCAGCCAGTTCGCCGGCGGCGAAGGCGAGCAGCGGACGCACGCGCTTGCCGCCGCCCAGCACGGCATAGCGCATGGCATCGTGCAAGCGTTGGGGTGCATGCCTTGCAGCGGGCAGCGCTGACGAGAGGGCGGTCTCGACGCGTGCCTGGCAGTCCTGCATCCAGGCCTGGAAATCACTCATCGCCGCCAGCCAGGAAGGGTTTCATCACGCCGTTTTCCAGCGCCTGCACCTGCTGTTCGGCGCGGGAGATCGCCTCGCGGCAAAAATTCAGCAGAGTGGCGCCGCGCGCATAGGCCGTGAGGGAGTCTTCCAGGCTCAGCTTGCCGGATTCCATCTGGGCAACGATTTTTTCCAGTTCGGCGAGGGCGGATTCGAAATCCTTTGGAGCGGTGGCTTTGGCCATTAGCGTAAAAGCAGTGCAATAAACGCGTAACTTTAACAAAAGCCGGGCGGCGAGTCTGCAAATGCGCCGGGCTGGCCGGGGGGTGCGCCGGCTGAAAATCTTTGCCTTGGCCCTGCAACCATGTTATCTTCCCTCACCCCAAGTGGGATAGGGAACCTCCGGTTCATTGGGCGGGCAAAATCATGGTCCGCCGGGTGTCGGGGGTTTTTGTTTTCTGTACGGATTCCTAATCGGTACTGGAATAGGGTGGGTAGGGATGAGCAATCTCGCTGATTCTGTTTCGGCGCTGTCTACAACAACGCCTCAACTGCCGGTGTCCTGGTATTTCGACCCGGAAATTTTCGAACTCGAAAAAAAGCTGCTGTTCGACAGCGGCCCGGGTTATGTCGGCCACGCGCTGATGGTGCCGGAAAAGGGCGACTACCACGCCCTCGAGCGCTTCGAGGGCGCAAGGGTGCTGGTCAACAACGCCAATGGTATCGAGATGCTTTCCAATGTGTGCCGCCACCGCCAGGCCATCATGCTGGACGGCCGCGGCAAGCTGCCGGCCGACAACATCGTCTGCCCGGTGCACCGCTGGACCTATGACGCGCAGGGCACCCTGCTTGGCGCACCGCATTTCCCCGGCAACCCCTGCATGAACCTTTCCAAATCGCTGTTGCAGAACTGGAATGGTCTGCTGTTCAACGGCCCGCGCGACGTGCGCGCCGATCTTGCCTGCATGGGCGTGGCGGCGGACCTCGATTTTTCAGGCTACATGCTGGACAAGGTTACAGTCGACCACGTGCCCTATAACTGGAAGACCTTTATCGAGGTTTATCTCGAGGACTATCACGTCGAGCCCTTCCATCCGGGCCTCGGCAATTTTGTCACCTGCGATGATCTCAAGTGGCAGTGCGGCGACTGGTACTCGGTGCAGACCGTGGGCCTGGCCAATGCTTTCGGGAAAAAATTCGGCTCGCCGACCTATCAGAAGTGGCAGGAACAGGTGCTGCGCTATGGCGAGGGCAAGAAACCCAGGCATGGCGCGATCTGGCTGACGTATTACCCCAATATCATGGTCGAGTGGTACCCGCACGTACTGGTGGTGTCGTCCGTATGGCCGACCGGCATCGAGTCCATGGTCAACATCGTCGAGTTCTACTATCCGGAAGACATCGCGCTGTTCGAGCGCGAGTATGTGGAAGCCGAACAGGCCGCCTACATGGAAACCGCGGTCGAAGACCACGAGATCGCCCAGCGCATGCACGACGGCCGCCGCGCGCTGTATCGCCAGGGCATCAGCGAGGAAGGCCCGTACCAGTCGCCCATGGAGGACGGCATGGTGCATTTCCACGAGTTCCTCAGAAAACAACTGGGCCCCCACCTTGGCCGCTGATCAGATGCGCATTCAAGGCAAGAATGGCGGCTGCGGCCGCCATTCTTTTTCACCGGGTCGAGGTGGCGAATGAAATCCACCTGGATGCTGGTCGCCGGCTTCCTGTTCGCGCTCATGGGCGTGCTGGTCAAGCTTGCCTCGGTGCGCTTCAGTTCTCCGGAACTGGTGTTTTACCGCTCGCTGTTCGGACTGCTGTCCATCTATGCGGTGATCGTGGTCTCGTATCGCCAGTGGCTGGCGCCGCTGGCCACGCGCCATGCCGTGGGCCACGCCAAGCGGGGACTCGCGGGCTTCATTGCCCTGGTCATGTACTTCTACGGCATCGCCCACCTGCCGCGGGCAACGGCAATCACGCTCAATTACACCTCGCCGCTGTTCCTGGCCGCGATCACGGCGTGGTGGATGAAGGAAAGGCATGGGCACGGACTGGTGGCCGCTGTGGTCATCGGCTTCATCGGCGTGGCCTTGCTGCTGCGCCCGGGCTGGGGCGGGGAGGACATGGTGGCCCGATTGCTCGGGCTCGCGTCCGGCCTGCTGGCGGCGGTGGCCTATCTGAATGTGCGCACCCTTGGGCGCGAGGGCGAGCCGGAATGGCGGGTGGTGTTCTATTTCACACTGATCTCCACGATCGGCGGCAGCGTCTGGATGGCGGGCGCCGGCTTCCTGGTACCGAAGTTGTCGGATTTGCCCCTGCTGCTGGCCATGGGTGCAACCGGGACGCTGGGCCAGCTGGCCATGACCCGCGCCTACCGGCTCGGCAACACGCTGGCGGTCGGCGCGCTGGCCTATTCCACCGTGGGGTTTGCCGCGCTTTACGGTGTGCTGGCGTTCGGCGACCGGCTGCCGCTTGCAGCCTGGACAGGCATGCTGCTGATCGTGCTGGCCGGGCTACTCAGCGTGCGTGCGAGCCGCAGTGTCGCGGCGCCCGAATGAGCGCTATATTTAATTGTCAACGATGCGAGCGGGAGAACACGATGATCGCCATCAACGTCAAGGACAACGTCGTCAGCATGTCGGTGCTCGGACGCTTCACGCTGGAGGACTACAAGGAATTCGAGGAAGCCGTGCTCTACGGTCTCAAGTTCCAGGGGGTAGTCAACCTGCTGATTGATTTGCGCGACATGCTTTCCTTCAGCCTGGATGTTGCATGGGAAGAGATCAAGTTCTCGCGCCAGCATGCCAATGACTTCGACCGCGTCGCCATCCTCACCAGCAGCGAGTGGGTTGCCTGGAGCGCTTGGGTCAACCGCATGTTCCTCGATGCCGAGATCAGGCTGTTCGATGAAATCGAAGAGGCCGAGGCCTGGCTTCGTGAAACTGCAAGATCAGCCCAGTCAGTATGAAAAGCCACCTGGCAACGCTTGTGTTGCTGGGTGTCAGCCTGCAGGTGTTCGCTGCGGAGGACTGGCGGCAGTTGTATGAAGACGCTGCCGTCACGGTGGCGGTGAATGTTGACAGCCTTGGCGACGGCGAGCGAATCCGGATGTTTCGCGAGCGCGAGTCGCTTCGCCAGCCTGAACTGGACCAGGCCAGTATGCGCAAGGTCCAGGAGAAGCGCTATCTGCGACAGGCCGACTGCGCTAGCCGCCAGTTGAGGACACTTTCGCACATTGAGTTTTCGGAGCATGGCGTGCTGGTGTTCTACGAAGCCAGGCAACCTAGTGCCGCAAACTGGCAGGCTCCGCACACGGCAAGGGAGATCAGGCTGCTGGAGGCGATGTGCGGGCCGGCCTGAAAATTTTCGTGTTGCAGTAGTAGCCGGGGTTTGCGTTGTCGTCCCAGCCGGGGATGCCGAGCACCGGCAAGGGCGGCAGGGCGGGTGTTTCATCTGTCTGCATTCTTTCCGCCGCGAGCGTGTCAATGCGCTCCAGCCCGCATTCCCCGCTTTCGATGAAGAGGCATTTCGCGGTCATGCCGGGGAACGGCGTCAGGCATTTTTCCAGCAGGCCGTGACCGACGACGATGAAATGCATGTCGCGAGCGACTCGCGCGCGTGCCTCCCAGAACAGTTTGCCCCACTCCCTTGCGCGCAGCAGTTCGTGCAGTCCAGGGTCGGATGAAATCACCAGCATGCCGCTCTCATCCAGCAGGGTCAGGCGGTCGCGCACCTTGCCGCGCTGGGTCTCCTCGCCGGGCTGCTGCGAAAGGATCCGGCAATGCCGGAGATTGAGCGCCGTTTTCAGCCCAGGGAAGCGCAGCCAGACCAGGGCGTTCAGGAAGTCGTGCGGGTTGTCCTTGCGCGTCGGCACAATTCCGGAGGCGGCGATGCCTTGTTCGTATTGCGCGGCCGAGGATGGGCCGGGGGGGTTGGCGAAGCGCAGGGGCTTGTCGCCATGCCGCACGCCAAGATGCGCCGCCAGATCATTCAGTGCATCCAGGCTTTTCTCGCCGTGCAGGTGCACGAGCAGGTCGCGGTAAGGGGCGAAGGCGGGGCCGGTGAAATCGGTCAACTCAGTCGCTGCGAGAGTCTGGAACGGTAATCACGCGTGAGCGCGTGTTCCGGGCCAAGCAGTTCGAACAGGGCAAGCAGCGCCTGTCGCGGCAAGCCGCTGCGATACTGCGGCTGCTCGGCGTCGAGCTGGTCAAGCAGGTCGAGTGCTGTGCCCATGTCGTCCTGGGCGAGCTTGACCGCCGCCAGCTGGAAGCGTGTGCCGGCATCGGCGGCGTCGGCGGTTAACGTTTCGATGTCGGCTGGCGCGTTTTCGGCGCAGTCGTCGTCGGTCTCATCCTCGCC
>DAIMZB010000111.1:0-4602 GCA_036734185.1 Thiobacillaceae bacterium
CGATTGTAGTCGGTCGCTCGGATCACAAGCTGGATGTCGAGCTTGCGGAACTGCGTGACCAGCCAGTCGAGCCTGGACTTCGCATCCGGTCCGGTGGCAGCGGTGTCGAAGTACAGCACCAGTGGTTCGCCGGTCTTCGCGTTACGCCCGTTAGGGTAGCCCGCCTCGGCCAGCAGTTTTCTTGCTTCCTCGATGCTGCGCCGCTTGCCGGGGGCCGCATAGACCACGGGATTGAAATCACTCCGGTACCCGAAGATGCCCGGCGGCAGCGGGCCGTTCGCAGCAATGCCGCGTCCGTTCAGAAAAATGGAAATGAATTCCTCGTAGTCCACGGCAATGGAAACTGCCTGCCGCAGCTTGCGCGCCGCTTCCCCGCCTGGATGACCCACCAGCGGGTCCTTCATGTTGAATCCCATGTAGCGGTTGGAGGTGGTGACCGCAGTGATCAGCTTGATCCCCTTCTCCTTCATCTCGGGCGTCAGATCGGCCTCGCCTTCGGGCGAGAACTGCACAGCCTGGTCGAAATTGTCGGAACTGATGCCGGAGCTGTCGTAATACCCCTGCAGGAATTTGTTCCAATGCGGGATATCCTCCTTTTCCAGCGTGAACACGGCACGGTCGATCAGCGGCAGGGGCTTGCCCGCATCTGCCAGCAGGCCTTTTTCCGCATCGCCGGCTTCGCCTTCAGCGGGATACGCCTCGCCATGGAAGTTGGGGTTGCGCGACAGCACCATGCGGCGGTTGGGATCGTTTTCGCTCAGCATGAAAGGCCCTGTGCCGACCGGAAACCAGTCGAGGTTCAGGTTGCGTGCTTCCATGCCCGGCTGCGCATAGAAACGCTCTGCCTCCCAGGGTACCGGCGCGAAGAACGGCATCGCCAGCCAATAAATGAATTGCGGGTAATGCGTCTTGAGGGTAATGCGGAAACTGTATTTCCCCGTGGCCTGCGCACCAGGAAACGAGTAAGGGCGAAGGTCGAACCAGGCATCCCTGGGCAGCGAAGCGGCAGCCTTCACCAGGCGCTTGTTGAGATCGTCCAGGCCTTCGATGTATTCACTCATCAGGCCGAAGATCGGCGAATTGATGCGAGGGCTGGCCAGGCGCTTGATCTCGTAAACATAGTCTTCAGCCGTCAGCTCGCGGCTGCCGGTATGACTGAAATCCTTCAGGGTGTTGATGCCTTCAAGGTCCTGCGTGGAAAGCCCAAGATAGCGCGGCCTGCCATCGGCCTGCTGCGCAAAGGCCGGATGCGGCTGATACCGGATGCCGGGGCGGAGCGTAATGTCGTAGGTGGTGCGGACGATGGCCTCTGCCGGCACGCCGGCAGGTAGCTCGCGGCCATCCCTGCCCCAGTATCGCACCACCGGCATCCCGTCCGTGGTCAGCGGCTCCAGTGTGTAGGGCCGTTTGAGGAAATGATATTGCAGGGGCGGTTCATAGACCTGGCCGGTAAACTCGGCCTCGTTGCTGCTGTAGGAGCGCGCCGGGTCGAGGTGCTTTGGGCGCTCCTCGAACACCGTATAAAAGGTGTTTGTGCCCGAATCCTCCTGCGGATAAGGATTGTTCCAGGCTTCTCCGCAGCCTGAAAACAGGGCCGGCAGCAACAGGAAAATGGGCCAGATGCGCATGGAGGCATAGTGTACCAAGCCTCGCGCCCGAGCCAGCGTATAATTCACCTTTCGTATTCAGATGCAAGGACAAGACATGGGCTTTCTCGCCGGGAAAAAAATCCTTATCACCGGACTGATCAGCAACCGTTCCATCGCCTACGGCATCGCCAGCGCCTGCAAGCGCGAGGGGGCCGAGCTTGCATTCACCTACCAGGGTGAGCGGGCCAAGGAACGCGTGGTCGAATTCGCCAAGGAATTCGGCTCCGATATCGCCCTGCCCTGCGATGTTTCCAGCGACGAGGAGATTGCCGCCGTCTTCAGCGAACTATGCAAAAAGTGGGACGGACTGGACGGACTGGTCCATTCCATCGCCTTCGTCAACAAGGCTGCGCTGGCCGGCGATTTTCTCGATTCCATCTCGCGCGAGGATTTCCGCGTCGCGCACGACATTTCCAGCTACAGCTTCCCGGCACTGGCCAAGGCCGCTCGTCCCATGATGCAGGGGCGCAAGGGCGCGCTGCTGGCGCTGTCCTACCTCGGCGCCATCCGCTCAGTGCCGAATTACAACGTCATGGGCCTGGCCAAAGCCAGCCTGGAATCCAGCGTCTATTACATGGCGCAAAGCCTGGGCCCGCAAGGCATCCGCGTCAACGCCATTTCCGCCGGCCCGATCAAGACCCTCGCCGCCGGCGGCATCTCGGGTTTCAACCGCATCCTCGACTACGTCGAGCACCACGCGCCGCTGCGCCGCAATGTCACCATCGAGGAAGTCGGCAATGCGGCCGCGTTCCTCCTGTCCGACCTGTCCTCTGGCATTACCGGCGAAATCACCTATGTGGATGCAGGATTCAACACCACGGCCGGCGCCGACATGTGACAAACCTTCCACTCGCCGACCTGTAAAAAACGCGCCCAAGGGCGCGTTTTTTATTGCCTCGCGTAATTCAAGACCCTTATTCCTTTTTCTCCAGCGCGCCGGGCTTGATCTCGATCTTCTGGGAGGCCTTGGCAAGTTCCAGCTGCGCAAGCACATCCGTGCGCGCATAGGTCTGGCGCAGGCCGTTTTCCACGGCAGCGCGCAGCATCGGGTTGGGCGCGTCTTCAATTACGCGTGTCACCCGCACAACGCGGTAGCTGCCATCAGGCATGGCAATGCCGACATAGGCAGGCAGCTTGCTGGTGTCCGCACGCATGATCGACTGAACCATTTTGGGATCGAAACCGCCGAGTTGCTGGCGGCCGACCATCTGGAATGCAGACCATTTCAACCCCGCTGGTTCCTTGCCGAGTTTCAGCTCCGAAATCTGCGCTTGCCCGAGCTTCGCAACCTGGCTGGCAGTTTGCTCGCTCAGCAGCTTTTCACGGATGGCGCTGGAAGCCTCGGCAACCGGTTTCTGCCGTGCCGGGCGATGGTCAACCACGCGCACTGCCACCATGGTGTTGCGGGCGACTTCCAGGGGCTCTACGTTTTGCCTGCTTTTGATGGCATCCGCCGAGAAAACCGCATCGAGCAGCTTGGCGGAATTGAACGGCTCGTCATGCTTTTCCTGCCGCGTCATCCAGTTGGTGGTGCGTATGCTCAGCTTGAGCGCATCTGCCGCCGGCTTGAGGCTTGCAGCCTGCTCATAGACCAGGTTGCTGAAGCTTTCCGCCGCCTCGGCATACTGCTTCTGCGCCCGCTGCTTGCGGATTGCATCCTCGATCTGCCCGCGCACGGAAGCAAGCGACGGAGTGTCGGTCTTGACCCCGTCCAGCCGGATGATATGGAAACCGAACTCGGTCTCGACCAGGCGCATTTCGCCGGGCTTCATGGAAAACACCGCGTCTTCGAATGGCTTCACCATCGTGCCGCGTCCGAAGCTGCCCAGGCTGCCGCCTGCCGCTGCCGAGCCGGTGTCCTGTGACTCGCGCTTGGCCATTTCGGCAAAGGTCTTCGGGGCTTTCTGCAAAGCCGCCAGCAGCGACTCCGCCTTGGCCTTTGCCTGCTTGCGTGCTGCGCTGTCGCCCTGCGGAGCGCCAATCAGGATATGGCTGGCGCTGCGTTCTTCCGGCTTGCCGAACGAGGAAGCACTCGAGGCATAATAATCCTGGACTTCCTTTTCAGTGGGCTTGATCGATTTGGCCAGCTCGTCCAGCGACAGCACGGCATATTCCACACGGACTGCCTCTGGCTCGACGTAGTCGGCCTTGTGCGCATCGTAATAGGCCTGGATGTCCTTGTCGGCGACATTCAATTGCCCCGCCACGGCTGCTGGGCTGATTTCATGCCATGAAACCTCCCTGCGCTGGCCGGCAATTTTCGTAACCAGGTCTGCAGACGTGGATGACAGCAAAACGCCAGCCTGCGTTGCCTGGCGCATCATGCCCAAAGTGATGTCGCGCTTGACCTGGCGTTCAAAGTAAGCCTGGGTATAGCCGCGCTGGGCAAGCAGTCGCTTGTAGCGTTCCGGAGAGAATTTCCCGTCCTCCTGGAACGAAGGCAGCGTCTGCAGCAATTGGGCGATTTGCGCATCATCCACCCGCAGGCCGACAGCCTCTGCTTCCTGCATCAGCGCCTCTTCTTCGGTCATCGCAAGCAGGACCTGCTCACGGAATTGCGCGCCTTCGATCATGGCGGGGTCGAAGTTCGGTCCCATCGCCTGGCGCAGGCGATCGGCCTGCTCCTTGAGCATGGTCGTGTAAGCCTGCCGTGTGACGCCAGACTCGCCAACCTTGGCGATCACTTCATGCCCGCCGCCCGAATTGAAATAGGCGTCGATTCCCCACAATGCAAAAGGAACGGTGATCAGGGCCAGAATGAGCTTGGCGAACCAGCCCTGTGCCCGCTTGCGTATGGCTTCCAGCATATGCGTCTCAGAACACGATAAAGGCCAATTGTCGCCCGAAACGGCAACAATGTGTAAGGCCTTGTATTCGCAGAAAAGAAAAAAGCGAACTTGCGTTCGCTTTTTTCGCTGTTGGCGGAGCGGACGGGACTCGAACCCGCGACCCC
>DAIMZB010000112.1:0-4593 GCA_036734185.1 Thiobacillaceae bacterium
CTCCAACGCGAACGGCTCGGAATTGCTTGATCTTCCTGTGCCCATGCAGGTGCAATACTGGAATGGCAGCACGTTTGTCACCAACACGAATGACAGCTGCACGACCCTGTCCAGCAGCAACATTGGAATGGGCAATTACAAGAAACAACTGGGCAGCGGCGAGACCAGCGTGAGCGCGGCGACGATCAGCTTCACAGCCGGCGTTGGCAACATGAAACTGACCAAGCCTGGAGCGGGAAACAGCGGCAGCGTCGACCTCGTGGTCGATCTTGGCACGACAACAACGCCCAACATGTGCCCTGCCTGGACCCCCGTTACCGGGCCCTCCAGCGGCGCCAACAAGAGCTATTTGCGGGGCGCCTGGTGCGGGGGGGCCTATGATCGGGACCCCACTGCGCGCGCCACATTCGGGATATACCAAAACGCAAATGAATTCATTTACATGAGAGAGATGTATTGAAAGGCGATTGCCGGTATCATTTGTCACGTTTGTTTTGTCAAAAAAGAGAATAAATCAGCGGACGTAGTCACCGCCTGCCTTGACTGAAATAAACGACAGCATTCCATAAAACATAGCGGAGATTTCCGAAATCTCTTTTGAAATCAATTGACAATGCCAGTCAATAGACTTAGTTTCGGAAAAAAACAGGGCATGGGCATGGGGTTATTTAGCAGGTCAAAAAAACCAGACGGATGGCTGGCCATCACGCTCATGCGCGACGCGGTATGCGCCGCGCATGTCCGCCGCGTTACATCCGGTGCGCCTGCCGTAACGATGGCGTCCAGCCATGCGGCTACAGGCGATTCCGCCGAGGCAGTGCTGGAAAAGCTCGCCCGCGATCTCCACGCCGAGCGGCATCAATGCACCACTCTGCTGAGTTCGCGCGAATACCAGATACTTTCAGTCGATTCGCCCAGCGTGCCGCCGACCGAACTGAAAACCGCAATCCGCTGGCGGCTGAAAGACCTGCTCGACTACCATATTGACGACGCCACGATCGACGTGCTCGATATCCCCCAGGACAAAAACGCGCCGCCCCGTAGCCACGCCATGTATGCAATCGCCGCGCCCTCGGCCACGATCGAACACCGCCAGGCCGTGTTCGGCGAGGCCAGGATTCCGCTCAGCGTCATCGATATTCCCGAAATGGCCCAGCGCAATATTGCAGCCCTGATAGAGCCGCAGGGCCGGGGCATCGCCATGCTGTCATTCGACGCGGATGGCGGGCTCCTTACCTTCAGCGCGGGCGGCGAACTCTATCTGGCCCGCCGAATAGATGTACCGTTGCCGTCGCAAGCCGGGGCTGATCAAAGAACGGCCGCTTTCGAGAGAATCACCCTCGAGTTGCAGCGTTCACTCGACCACTTCGACCGCCAGTATCACTACGTCACGCTGGCCAAGCTTGTACTCGCCCCTCTTGGCGGTGATGGCACAGGCCTGCGCGAGCATCTGGCGAACAACCTTTACACCCCGGTCGAGTCGATCGATCTCGCCGACGTGCTGGATCTTGCAAAAGCGCCAGCCCTGAAGGAACCAGAGCAGCAACAGCGTTATTTCCTCACGCTTGGCGCCGCCCTGCGCCTTGAGGAGAAGGTGCTATGAGCCAGCAGATCAACCTCTACAATCCCCTGCTGCTGAAACAGCAAAAGCTGTTCTCGTTCAACACCATGGCCCAGGCCCTCGGCGTGATCCTTGCCGGTTCGCTGCTGTTTTATGGCTACGCCTGGTACGGCGCGGCCTCTCTCGACAAACAGCGTCTGGAAGCCACGCGCCTGCGCGCATCGAGCCTTGCGCGCCTCGAGCAGGTCAAGGCCACGAGCGGGACACGCACGGCAAACAAGATGCTGCAGGAAGAAGTTGCCCGCATGGAAACCGAGCTGGATACGCGCCAGGGCGTGGTTGCGATGCTTGAGCGCGGTGACCTTGGCAACAAGCAGGGTTTCTCCGAATATTTCCGGGTACTCTCGCGGCGAACCACCGAGGGCGTATGGCTGACGGCCTTCGAGGTTTCGGGCGCGGGCGAGATCGCGGTCAGCGGACGCGCCCTCAAGCCCGAGCTGGTGCCGATTTTCATCAGCCAGCTAAAGCGTGAGCCGGTGCTCGCGGGCAAGGCTTTCGCAACCCTCGAGATGCGCCTGCCTCCCATGACCCCATCCGCCGAGGGCAGGCCCGTGCAGCCCCCCTACCTCGAATTCAGCCTGCAAAATGCAGAGGCAGGGGCCTCGCGATGAGCAAGTTCAAGCAATACTGGCACGGCCTGGCTGAACGCGTCGACTCCAAGAGCCTTCGCGAACGCGCGCTCATTTTCCTCGCCGCGGTGCTTGTGCTGGTGACCCTCGTCAACAGCCTGCTGATCGATCCGATGCTCTCGCGCCAGCAGGCGGCGTCCAAGCAGATCGTGCAGACGCAAATGCAGACCAAGGCCCTGCAATCGCAGATCCAGGCACTGGCCAGCGCGCAAAATGCCGACCCTGACCAGGCGCTGCGCCAGCGTCTTCAGCAGTTGCAGCAGGGTCTGGCCAGCTCCGACACCGCCCTGCTCGACTTCCAGAACGGGCTGGTATCGCCAAGGCAAATGCCGGCCATGCTGGAAGACATCCTGAAGCGCAACCGCTCGCTGCGGCTGGTCTCGCTGAAGACGCTGCCAACGCAAAACCTGGCAGCAGCCGTTGAAACGGCCGCCGCCAAAAGTGCAAATGAAAAACCGGCGTCGCCTCCTGCTGCTGCGGCACAGACCGGCGCATTCCGGCATGGGGTGGAGATCACCGTGCAGGGCAGCTATGCCGACCTGCTGCGTTACCTGACGGCAATGGAGTCTTCCCCCTATCGCATGTTCTGGGGAAAAGCCGACCTGAAAGCCGACGGCTATCCCAAAGCGACGCTCACGCTGACCCTGTATACCCTGAGCCTGGACAAGGCATGGCTGACGATATGAAACAGCACAAGGCAGAAAGTCGACACCCCGACAACCGCAGGAATTCGAGTCTGGGCGGCAGACATGGCATCGCCCTTTTGTCCTTCGCGCGTCGAAGGCTTGCTGTTTTTTGCAGCCTTTGCCTGCTGTCCGCCTCTGCAGCCGCCGCCGGCGAAACATTGCGCGATCCCACGCGCCCCCCTGCAGCGCTGCATGCCGGAGAAGGGGCCGAAATCGACAGCGGGCCGACCCTTCAGTCCATCCGCCTGTTGAATGGGCAATATACTGCCGTTATAAGCGGTGAGACCGTCAAAGTCGGCAGCAAATACGGCGAAGCTCGAGTAGTCAAAATAAAAGAAACTGAAGTGGTGCTGAAAACCGGAGACAGCTTTGAAACACTGAAGCTTTTTCCTGATGTGGAGAAACGCCCCGCCGCAAACAACAAGCGCAGCAAGCGCTGATCGCGGCAGCGAAAAGGAAAACTAGCCATGCGAGAACAAAGACCCTTCCGCCGACTGCCCGCAGTCGCCCCGCTGCTGGCCATGCTGGCCGCATTGACCCTGGCAGGCTGCGCGGAACTGGACTCCAGAAAGGACAACGCCGCCTTTAACCAGATCAACAGCGAGCTTGCTAAGGCCGCCGAAAACAAGCCCAAGCAGGCACAGCCTGCGGCCGTCGATGCCGCATTGCTGCCCCCGATCAAGCTCGACATGCCCAAGGCCCAAAAGGTGCTGGAAGAGCGATTCGACCTTTCGATCAACAACGCGCCAGCCACCCAGGTGTTCATGAGCGTGGTCTCCGGAACGCGCTACAGCATGCTGGTCCACCCCGACGTACGCGGCAACATTTCCGTTAACCTCAAGGATGTCACCGTGTTCGAGGCGCTGGACGCGATCCGTGAGCTGTATGGCTACAACTACAAGATCGACGGCACCCGCATTTTCATCCAGCCATTGAGCTTGCAGTCCAGAGTGTTCCAGGTGAACTACCTGAGCGGCAGCCGCAAGGGGACGTCCGATGTGCGCGTCGTCTCCGGCTCGGTGAGCGACTCACCCAATGGCCCCCAATACGGGACCGGCGTGATGCCTGCCACGACCACCCAGGTCGGCGGCCAGTCCCAGGCCATCCAGAGCACGCGCATCTCTACCGCCTCGGAAGCCAATTTCTGGGGTGAGCTTGCCACGGCAGTTCGCACCATCGTCGGCACGGAAGAAGGACGCAGCGTGGTCATCAGCCCGCAGTCAGGCGTGATCGTGGTGCGCGCCCTGCCCAGCGAATTGCGCGCAGTGGAAACCTATCTCAAGGCGACCCAGCTGTCGGTGGATCGGCAGGTGATCCTGGAAGCCAAGATCATCGAAGTCGAACTGAACAACAATTTCCAGGCCGGCATCAATTGGGCAGCCTTCTCGAACGGCAAGAATCACGCCCTGTCAGTCGGCTCTGCAGCACCTGGAACGGTCCTGCAAACGAGTGGTTCCCTGGCAACCGGGGTGAGCACGATTGATTACAGCACCAGCACCTATACCGGTTCCACGCTCAACTCCCTGCCCGGAAGCAATCTGGTTACGGACCCGTCGCTGCTTGGCGGCCTGTTCGGTCTGGCCTTCCAGACCAGCAATTTTGCGGCGCTGTTGCAATTCCTCGAAACCCAGGGAAACGTGCAGGTTCTGTCCAGTCC
>DAIMZB010000113.1:0-4467 GCA_036734185.1 Thiobacillaceae bacterium
TGGGCTCGGAGATGTGTACAACAGACCGTGTGCAGATCGGGTACCAGCTGCAGGCCAAATACCGCTGGCTGCCGGCTTTCGAATACGGCCTGCAGGGGCTGGGTGAAATGGGCAAATGGAACCACTGGAGTCCCACTTCAGAGCAGGAGCACAAGCTTGGCCCCGCCATCTTCGGCAAGCTGGCTCTTGGCAGCCACTCTGCGATCAAATACAACGCCGCCTGGCTGTTTGGGCTGACGAACAACACGCCGGACAATACGATCAGAACCCAGATAGAACTGGAGTTCTAGAAAGGTGCGGCCGGCAATTTGCCGGTGCCGGCCCGCACTTGCACCTTGGCAACCCATATTGCTGCCGCATATTTTCCTGAGCGGGTAAAATCAGATCTTGTCCAAAGCAAGCCTGAAACAACGAAGCCATGAAGATCTACGGCATCCCCAATTGCGACACCATGAAAAAAGCCCGCGCCTGGCTGGAGGCGCGCGGCATCGAAGCCGAATTCCACGACTACAAGAAGCTCGGCGTCCCGCTCGATGTGCTCAAGAAGGCCGCGTCCCAGCTGGGCTGGGAAGCGCTCATCAACAAAAAGGGCCCCACCTGGCGCAAGCAGCCGGATGATGTGAAAGATTCGGTAAGCAGCGAAAAGTCCGCGCTGGAATTCCTGGCTGCCACCTCCAGCGCCATCAAGCGCCCGCTTCTGGAAGTGAAGGGCACCTACCATCTCGGCTTCTCGGCCGAGCAATACCAAGGGATTTTCAAGAAATGAGCGCCACCTTAGAACTCGCAAAAGATCTGATCGCGCGCAGGTCCAACACGCCGGACGACGCTGGCTGCCAGGCTGCGATCATGGCTCGACTCGGCCCTCTGGGCTTCGTGTTTGAAACCGTTGAATCCAACGGTGTCACCAATCTGTGGGCGCGCAAGGGCAATGAAGCGCCTGTCGTATGCTTTGCAGGACACACGGATGTCGTGCCCACCGGCCCGCTCGAACAGTGGCAGTCCGACCCGTTCACGCCCACGATCCGCGACGGCGTGCTGTATGGACGCGGCGCCTCCGACATGAAAACCTCGATCGCCGCATTCGTCACCGGCATCGAGGGTTTTCTCGCCCGGCACCCCAGCCACAGGGGCTCCATCGCGCTCCTGATCACCTCGGATGAGGAAGGCATTGCCACCGACGGCACCGTCAAGGTCGTGGAAAAACTCGCTGCGCGCGGCGAGAAAATCGACTACTGCATCGTCGGCGAGCCCACCTGCGTGTCGAAGCTCGGCGACACCATCAAGAACGGCCGCCGCGGCTCGCTTTCCGGGAGGCTCACAGTCAAGGGCATCCAGGGCCACATCGCCTACCCGCACCTGGTGCGCAACCCCATCCACCAGGCCGCGCCGGCCATCGCCGAAATGGCAGCCACAGTGTGGGACGAAGGCAACGAGTATTTCCCGCCGACTTCCTGGCAGATTTCCAACATCCACGGCGGCACCGGCGCCACCAACGTGGTGCCGGGCGAAGTCGAGATCCGCTTCAACTTCCGCCACTCCACCGCCAGCACCAAGCCACAACTGAAGGAACGCGTGCACGCCATCCTGAAAAAGCACGGCCTCGAATATGACCTGGTCTGGGAAGAAGGTGGCAAACCCTATCTCACCCCCAAGGGAGACCTGGTCGACAAGATCTCCGCCGCCATCCGCGAGGTGACTGGCCTGGAAACCGAAGTCTCCACCAGCGGCGGCACCTCGGACGGTCGCTTCATCGCCGACATCTGCCCTCAGGTGATCGAGTTCGGGCCGATGAATGCCAGCATCCACAAGCTCAACGAGAATATCCCAGTGGCGGATATCGAGCCGCTGCGCGACATCTACCAGAAGACGCTAGAGAAGCTTCTGGGTTGAACAATCGGGCTGAACCAACACCGGCCCGTACAGTCAGGACCACATGAAAAAAAATCACGATGCCTTTGGCGACACCGAGACCCTGATCACCGTGCGCGACTGGCTGCGCTTTTCGGTATCCCGCTTCAACGAGGCCGGCCTGTTCTTCGGCCATGGCACCGACAATGCCTTCGACGAAGCGGCTTACCTGATCCTGCACACGCTGCACCTGCCGCTCGACCGGCTGGAGCCGTTCCTCGATGCAAGCCTGACCCATGCCGAGGCAGACACCCTAAAAGCCATCATCGAACGGCGGACAAAGGAACGCGTGCCCGCCGCCTACCTCACCCATGAAGCCTGGCTGGGCGAATACCGCTTCTACGTCGACGAGCGCGTGATCGTGCCGCGCTCCTTCATCGCCGAATTGTTGAGGGACCAGCTGGCGCCATGGGTGGAAGACCCCGAGGCGGTTCATTCAGCCGTGGACGTCTGTACGGGTTCCGGCTGCCTCGCCATTCTCATGGCCCACGCCTTCCCGAACGCAACGATCGATGCAGTCGACGTTTCCAGGGATGCGCTGGCAGTGGCAAAGAAGAACATCGCCGATTACGGATTGAATGAACAGATCCGGCTGGTCGAATCCGACCTGATGAAAAAGCTCAAGGGCAAAACCTACGATCTCATCATCACCAACCCGCCCTATGTGAATGCGCCCTCGATGGCTGAATTGCCGACGGAATACCGGCATGAGCCGGAACTGGCGCTGGCGAGCGGCACAGACGGTCTTGCGCACATCCGCCGCATTCTCGCTGACGCGCCCAAGCATCTCAACCCGGGCGGCCTGCTGATCGCGGAAATCGGCCACAACCGGGATGAACTCGAGGCCGCTTTCCCGCAACTGCCGTTCGTCTGGCTCGACACCAGCGGCGGAGACGAATATGTATTCCTGCTGCGCCGGGAAGACCTCTGATTCAGTCGTTTATAATTCAGTGCTGAACCGAACCAAAGGAGGACACCATGCAGCAACAGCTTGATGTATTCGTCGCATCCCTCACTTCATTCTGGACCCAGATGGCCGCTTTCATTCCGCAACTGCTGGCGGCACTGGTACTGCTGTTCCTCGGCTGGATACTGGCCAATGTCGCGCGCTCGGCCTTCAGCAAGGTTCTGGACACCCTCAAATTCGACGAGCTTGGCAAAAAAACCGGCATTGAGGCCTTCATGCGCCAGGGCAACATCGACCTCACCCTCTCCCGGCTGATCGCGAACCTGGTTTACTGGATCATCCTGCTGGTCGTAATCGTCACAGTCGCCAACAGCCTTGGCCTGACAACGGTGGCCGAACTCTTCAACAAGGTGGTGTTCTACCTTCCCAACATCATCGTCGCGGTGCTGGTCCTGGTGTTCGGCGTCCTGATTGCCCGCTTCATCAACCGCCTCGTGTTCGCCTACCTCAACAACATGGGTGTCGACGGTGCCCTCACGCTCAGCACACTGGCTGAGTATGCCGTCATCGTGTTCGTGGTCTTCGTGGCTCTGGAGCAGCTCCAGATCGGCACGCACCTGCTGATTTCAGCCTTCCAGATCGGTTTCGGCGCGATCGGCCTGGCTTTCGCGCTGGCCTTCGGCCTCGGCGGCAAGGACTGGGCTGCCAGCGTCATCAAGCGGATGACGGAAAAGAAATAAGCCGGAAACGCGCAAGCGCGGCAAGGCTAGTTGCCGTGCTTGCGAACATAGCAATAGTCCCA
The DNA here is from genome assembly GCA_036734185.1 of Thiobacillaceae bacterium. Lineage (GTDB taxonomy): Bacteria > Pseudomonadota > Gammaproteobacteria > Burkholderiales > Thiobacillaceae > UBA6918. Next base: position 3,618 of record DAIMZB010000113.1, read on the forward strand.
TGGTTCGCCGCTTGCCGCTTCCAGGCAGGCGATGAGTGGTTCACCTGGAACCGCCTCCGATTCAAATACGTTGGAGATTTCAACGAACACGCGTGCGTGTGCGGCGCTGCGACGCCAGTCGAACGCACATGCATCGCCGGTGCGGCCGCAGCGGTCGCATCGCAATTCCTGCTCTGCTTCGAATGAAGCCAGCACGTGGCGGCACTGCGGGCAGCGTGGCGTCTTGAGGTTGTCCCCGTGCAAAAACAGCGGGGCCTCAAAAATGCCACTGAGATGAATGGCCGTGGCGGCATCGTTTTCGCCAAGCGCGATTTGCGGTGAGCAGCCAAGATAGCTGACAAGACCGAGGTATTCAGGCCCGGCGCTGTATCGCCCGGAGCCTCGCTCGGCGCCAAGCAGACCGATGGCCTTGAGCGCGTCCCTCAGGATTGCCAGGCTTGTCGGCGCCCAGGCAGCGTTCTTTGGGAAAAGCACGAGGAAATGCCCGTTCATCCGGTTTCCTTCGCGCCGGTAACGGACTATTTCTTGCCGGTGCGGCCTGAAGCCGGCTTGCGTGGCGCACTGCGCCCGGCAGGACGCGGGCGGCTGTCCGGTATCGGCATGTCCGCCCAACGCAGCAGGCGCTTGACCTCGGTGTCGTCGAGCTCATGCTTCTGTCCGCGTTTGAGCTGGGGCGGCAGGGCGACCACGCCATAGCGGGTGCGGATCAGGCGGCTCACCTTGACGCCAACGGCATCAAACAAGCGCCGCACTTCGCGATAGCGCCCTTCCCTGATGACCACGCGCCACCAGCGGTTGGCGCCCTCGCCGCCCGCTTCCACCAGACTCTCCACACGGGCTTCGCCGTCCT
>DAIMZB010000114.1:0-4289 GCA_036734185.1 Thiobacillaceae bacterium
GATGACGCCTGAGCAGCGGCGGCACCTCGCGGACCTGATGTGGGAGTGGTGGGAGCGCACAGTCCCGCCGGCCCCGAAGCCGCTGCCGCCGAGGCTGCGTCCACCGGCGCACAGCCCATCCAGTTCTCCAAGAAGGTTTCCGTGCTCAACCTGACCTACCGTCAGGGCACGGACGTGCCGCAGTTCAAGTGGGGCTTCACCGATTCCCATTTCATCTGCTTCCCGTATGAGACCCGCCGCACCGGCATCTACACAGCCGGCCCGGTGCGCCGTCCCATGGACATGGTGCAGGCGCGCGAGGACGCCACCGGTGCCGCGCTCAAGGCCATCCAGGCGCTGGAAAACGCGCAACTGGGCCGCGCCGCACATCCGCGTTCGGGCGACCTGTCATTCCCGAAAGTGCGCCTTGAAGGCTGCACCCAGTGCAAGCGCTGCACGGTGGAGTGCCCGTTCGGCGCCATCGACGAGGACGAAAAGCGCTTCCCGCTGTTCAACGAATCGCGCTGCCGCCGTTGCGGCACCTGCATGGGCGCTTGCCCTGTGCGCGTGATCTCGTTCGAGAACTACTCGGTTGATACCGTCGGCTCGCAGATCAAGGCCGTCGACATTCCCGACGAATTCTCCGAAAAGCCGCGCATCCTGATCCTGGCCTGCGAGAATGACGCCTACCCGGCGCTCGACATGGCGGCCATGAAGCGCAACGAATATTCCGCCTTCGTGCGGGTGATTCCGGTGCGCTGCCTGGGCTCGGTCAATACCATCTGGATCACTGACGCGCTGAACGCCGGCTATGACGGCGTCATGCTGATGGGCTGCAAGCACGGCGAAGAATACCAGTGCCATTTCGTGAAGGGCTCCGAGCTTGGCCGTTACCGCCTGTCCAAGGTCGGTGACACGCTGAAGAACATGAACCTGGAAACCGAGCGTGTGAAGGACCTGGAAGTGGCCATCACTGACATCGACAATCTGCCGCGCATCATCAACGAGTACGCGCAACAGATCGTGGATATAGGCATGAGCCCGTTCAAGGGCTTCTAAGGCGGAGGAAAAGAGATGAGCGCAAACCAACAAATGGCCGCCAAGTACAAGAACAGCTTCCTCAAGGAAGTTGAAGACCAGGTGGAAATGGGCGAATGGGTCAAGATGTGCATGCAGTGCGGCGTGTGCTCCGGCTCCTGCCCGACCAATTTCCATCCCGGCTGGGAGCACCCGCCGCAGGAAATCTTCATGATGATCCGCGCCGGCAAGCGCGAAGAGGTGCTGACCAGCCCCTCGATGTGGATGTGCACGTCCTGCTACAACTGCATCGTGCGCTGCCCGCGCAAGCTGCCGATCACCCACATCATGCACGGCCTGGCCAACTACGCGCACCGCCTCGGCGTGGCGCCCAAAAACCAGCCGACGCGCGCGTTCTCCAAGCTGTTCTGGAGCAACGCCATCGCCACCGGCCGCGTCAACGAGCTCAAGCTGTCCATGGGCCTGTACTTCAAGGATGCCGAAGGCAAGATCAACATCGGCGAGGGCATCAAGAAGGGCCTGGCCATGAAGGACGTCGCACTGGGTTTGCTCAAGGCCAAGCGCCTCAACCCCTTTGAAATTTTCGGCGGCCACAAGTGCAAGGACCAGAAGGGCATCGCCGCCATGCTGAAAAAGGCCCGCGAGCTGGAAGAACAGCGCAAGCCGATCAAGGCCTAAGGAGATACGATTAAATGGCAACCAGAAACTATGCCTTCTATCCCGGCTGCTCCTCGCAAAAAGGCGCATCCGCATCCAACTACCTGACTTCCGTGGAGTCCATGTGCAAGACCCTGGACATCCAGCTTACGGAAATCCCCGACTGGAACTGCTGCGGCGCTTCGATCGGTTATGGCGAAGCCGGTGAGTTGCCGCGCCACGTCATGAACGCGCGCAACTTCGCGCTGGCCGAGACTAACCTGCCCGGGCAGGACATCGTCGCCACCTGTGCCGCCTGCTGGCTGGGCGCCAAGGAGTCCAAGGAGCGCATCGAGCACAGCTCGCAGCTGATGGCTGACACCCAGGAAGCGCTCAAGGAAGCCGGCCTGCAGATCAAGGTCATGCCCGAGATTCGCCACATGGCGGAAGTGCTGGTGGAGGACTTCGGCTTCGAGGAGCTGGGCAAGCACGTGAAGAACCCGCTGCAGGGCCTGAAGTTCGCCGGCTACGTCGGCTGCCAGACCAACCGCCCGTTCGGCATTGCCGGCGAGAACTTCGAGAACCCCATGTACCTCGACAAGATCATCGAGACCATGGGCGGCGAAGCCGTGCCTTATGACCAGAAAGTGACCTGCTGCGGCGGCGCGCTGGCGTTCTCCGAGCCCGACAAGGCGCAGGCCCAGATCAAGGACATCATCGAGGCGGCCTACGACGGCGGCGCCGAGATGATCGTGACCCCGTGCCCGCTGTGCCAGGCCAACGTGGAGATCTACCAGGGCCACATCAACAAGAAGTACGGCACCAAGTTCAACATCCCGGTGCTCTACTACAGCCAGTTGATGACCATCGCCTATGGCGGCAGCGCGAAGGAAGCCGGCCTCGATGGTCAGGTGATCCGCGCGCCCAAGCTGGAAGCGATCGCCAAGTAAGGCGGTTCCAATTTGTGGTAAAAAACGGGGGCTGACTCAGCCCCTGTTTTCTTTTTGAGGTTTGCAATGAGAAACGTCGAAAAATACGAAGAATTCGTCGACCTGGTGCATCAGGCCGTGTATGAAGTGGATGAATTGCGCGCCTGCATGGAAGAGGAAGAGGACTATGACATGGAGCGCTATGCGCCCTTCATCGACGCGCTCGACGCTTCGCTCCGCCAGCTATACGACGACATCATCTCAGGGAATTATGGCGGCGCAGGGCAGGGCGGCGACCTGCCGTTCATGAAAATCGTCAACCGCTTCGAGCGCGACATTCCGTTCCGCGATCTTCTGAAAACCATCAATGCAGCCCACCGCAAGGGTTGGCGCTGATTGCGGGATTGCGTGTGAAGCCTAGTGCGTGCGCTTGACGCGCACGATGAGGTCGATGCCGACAGTCTCCATCCCCTTGGGCAATTCGGGCAGGCCTTCGATGCGAACGTCGTCGGCCATGATGTCGGTGAGCTGGCCCGAGTCGACTTCGTACAGGTGATGGTGCGGCCCGGTGTTGGGATCGTAAAACACCTTGGACGGGTCGACGATGACTTCGCGGATCAGTCCCTTTTCCAGGAACAGGTTGAGGGTGTTGTACACCGTCGCCTTGGAGGTCTCGGCATGGCGGTCGTTGACGATGGTCATGACCTGGTCGGCCGACAGATGCTCCTGCCGCGAGAACAGCGCATAGGCGATCTCGATCCGCTGGTGGGTCGGATTGATGTCGTGAGCTCGCAAAAGCTCGGCCATGTTGTCGCGACTATAGTGCATCACGGATGGATGACGGATTTGTTAACGATTTAATGATAATCTAGGATTTGGACTCTGTCTAATTTTTGAGTTCCCTATTGCGCACGGATGGCTCGTCGCCTTGCGGCCGCAATAGGGGAAGCGCGTGAATTCCCTTATAATCCAAGCTTTAGCACGCATTTTTCGCCGTGATTTCGATCAGCCGCCTCTCTTCCAGCCAGCCGGATTTCCTGTCCCGGCTGGACACCCTTTTGCAGTTCGATGCGGCCACCGATGCCTCCATTGAGCAAACTGTGGCGGCCATCCTGGCCGATGTGCGGGGGCGTGGCGATGCCGCCGTGCTGGAGTACACCAACAAGTTCGATCGCATGCGCGCAGGCTCGATGGCGGAGCTTTCCCTGCCTGAATCCCGCCTCAAGGAGGCCCTGGCCGGCCTTGAGCCCGAGCGCCGCCAGGCGCTGGAGGCTGCCGCCGAGCGCGTGCGCCGCTACCACGTGAAGCAGCTGCAGGCCTCCTGGACCTATACCGAAGAAGACGGCACGCTGCTTGGCCAGCAGGTGACGCCGCTCGACCGGGTGGGGCTGTATGTCCCCGGCGGCAAGGCAGCCTATCCCTCGTCGGTGCTGATGAACGCGATTCCGGCCAAGGTGGCAGGGGTCAAGGAACTGATCATGGTCGTGCCCACCCCGGGTGGCGAACAAAACGACCTGGTGCTGGCTGCGGCGGCCATCGCCGGCGTGGACCGTGTCTTCACCATCGGTGGCGCCCAGGCCGTGGCCGCCATGGCCTACGGCACCGAGCGCGTGCCGCAGGTGGACAAGATCGTCGGCCCCGGCAACGCCTATGTCGCCACTGCCAAGCGCCGGGTATTCGGCATCGTCGGCATCGACATGGTGGCCG
>DAIMZB010000115.1:0-4205 GCA_036734185.1 Thiobacillaceae bacterium
GCCGCCATCGATCTTGAATCCCTCGATGGTCTCGGCCATGGTCGGCAGGTCATCCAGCCCCGGCATGCGCCTGGCCGAACTCACCGCCAGACGCCGCAGCTTGCCGTTCTTCGCGAAGGATTCCACCGGCGCCACCGCGCTGATGATGATCTGGGTGCGACCCGCGACGGTATCCTGCAGCGCCTGAGGCGTCGACTTGTAGGGGATTTCGACGATGTCGAGGCCAACCATCCTGTTCAGCAGCTTGCCGATGATGCCCGCATAAATGTTGGAGCTGTCCACCGCGTAGGAGTACTTCCCCGGCTGCGCCTTTGCCGCCGCAATCAACTCGGCGAGGTTCCGCGCCGGAAGCTCGGGATTCACCGACAGCACGAATCCGCCGCTTTCGGTGATCATCGCCACCGGCGCGAAATCCTTCACAGGATCGAAGGGCAGGGTCTTGAATGCATAGGCGTTGGTGATCATCACGCCGCCGCCGGTGAAAAGCTGCGTATAGCCGTCCGGGGCGGCCCGCGCCACCGCCTGCGCCGCGATGTTGCCGCCGGCGCCGGCCATGTTCTCCACCACGAACTGCTGGCCCATGGCGCGAGACAGGCGGTCGGCAAGGATGCGGGCAATGATGTCGGTGGCAAGGCCCGGGCCTGTGGAGACCACCATTTTCACGGGTTTTGCGGGCCAGGTTTGCGCAATGGTTGGACTGCAAACCGCCATCGCCAGGCACAAAGCCAGTGCTTTCAGCATTCTTTTCATCTCCGCCACGCCTTCCCCGAGAAATTCAGATGCCGGAGGCGGCATGCTATCACCGCGGTGCGCAGCAAATGGAGGCGGGGGATGGAATTGAACCACCGTGCGTGGCGTTGCAGGCCACGGCATAACACTCTGCCACCCCGCCATTGAGGGGCTGCCGGAACGGTTACCGCCGGTCCGTGCTGAAATCCTGTTTCATCGACTGATCGATGCAGCGAAGCATGATTGCGGCAACATCTTCCAGCGCCGCCTTTTCGCGCGGCACCTTGCCGAATATGCGCAGGCCGTGAAAGGCTGCGGTGATGAATCGCGCCAGGGCGCGGATGTCTTCACCAGCTGCGATTTCGCCGCGCTGCTGCGCCCGCTCCAGGGCACCGTAGAACGCCGCCTCGTGCTGATCAAGGCTGTGCCGCACCACCTCGGCGACTTCCCTGTCCTCGGTGTTCAATCCGGCCGCCGAATTGCCGATAAGGCAGCCGCGACGGCCGGTGCCGTGGGCAATGCTGTCGATCACCTCGCGCAGGAATGCCGCCATGGCATCGCGGATCGGGGTGTCGCCCGCCAGCGCCCTGGTGACGCGCGCCACCGCCCGTCCTTCATAGCGCTGCAGCACGCGCAGATAAATCTGCCGCTTGTCGACAAAAGCCGCATACATGCTCGAACGGCCGAGACCCGTGGCCTCGCAAAGATCATCCAGCGAAGTGGCATCGTAGCCCTTGGACCAGAAAACCTGCATTGCCTTGTCCAGGGCGGAATCGATGTCGAACTCGCGTGGCCGTCCCATGTCCCTGCTGCTCCGGAAAAAGTCTTGCAAAAATGTATTTGTGTACTATATAGTACATAATTCGCCGGGTCAAGCAATGCGCCGCAAGCGTTGCTCCGGAGATTAAGTCGCCGGCCGAACGCAGACCCCACCATTGCTCAAAGGAGCCCTCTGCCATGATCGAACTCCACTCCACCCCGACGCCCAACGGCCAGAAAGTCATGATCATGCTGCTGGAACTCGGCATCGAATGGAAGCATGTGGACGTCAACATCCGCACCGGCGATCAGTTCAAGCCGGAGTACCTCAAGCTCTCGCCCAACAACAAGATTCCCGCAATCATTGACAGTGACGGGCCGGGTGGATCGCCCTACACGATGATGGAGTCGGGGGCCATCCTCATCTACCTTGCGGAGAAGACCGGCAGATTTCTGCCCAAGGACGCGCGCAAGCGCTACGACACCCTGCAGTGGCTGATTTTCCAGATGGCGCACGTCGGCCCCATGTTCGGGCAGGCCAACCATTTCAACACTTACGTCAAGGACGGGGGTCTGCAATACGCCAGGGACCGCTACAACAACGAATCCTTGCGTCTGTACAAGGTGCTCGACAACCGCCTTGGCGAATGCGCGTGGATCGCCGGCGATGAGTACTCCATCGCCGACATCGCCACCTATCCCTGGACCAAGGGCTACAAGGATCGCGGCATCGACAAAACCGGGTATCCGCATTTCATGCGCTGGTTCGAGGCCATGGAAGCCCGCCCGGCGGTGCAGCGCAACAACAGCATGGCCACTGAAATTCGCGAGCGCATGAACAAATCCGCCGAAGGCAAACCGGCGGTGAATATCTACGACACCAAAGACAACGCAGCACGGCTTGCCCAGGCGACGGCACGCTGAGAAACGCATACCATCTGAAAAGGATAAAGCCCTTGAAACTCGAACTCTTTTACGCCCCCGTCACCTGCGCACTGGTCCCCTATGTCACGCTCACTGAAGCCCGCGCGGATTTTGAAGTCAGACCCGTCAACATGGGCAAAGGGCAGCAGAACAGTCCCGAATACCTCAAGCTCAACCCCAAGCACAAGGTACCTGTGCTGGTCATCGACGGCGACCCGCTCACGGAAAACGTCGCCATGCAGATCTGGATCGCGCGCACCTTTCCCAAGGCCAGGCTGCTGCCTGCGGACCCGATGAAGGAGATCAAGGCCATCTCGATGATGGCTTGGTGCGCTTCGGGCATTCACCCTGCGCTGACGCCAAACAACAACCAGAAGCGCTACTGCGACATGCCCGGCTCCGAGGAGAGCGTGAAGCAATGCGCGCAGAAACTGCTGGACGAGAACTTCACCGTGGCGGACGCCATGCTGGCCGGCCGGGAATGGTTCTTCGACCACTTCACCGCCGTGGACGCCTACTTTTTCTGGTGCTTTCGCCGCGCCACCCTGTTCAACCTGGCTTACCTTGACCTCGCCAAATTCGGCAATTGCATGGCGCATTTCGAGCGCATGAAGCAACGGCCCAGCGTGCAGAAGCTGCTCGCCTACGAGGCGCAGCTGCAGCAGGAATTTGCCAAAGCGGCATAGGTATTTGATTAAATTAATTTTCTGGAGAGCCCTGTGGATCAAAAGACCCGACCGTCGCCTCGCATCGCCCCACTTGCACCCGACCTCCATCCGGAGCTGAAAGAGTCGTTCGATGCCACGGTAAAACGCATGGGCTTTCTTCCCAACAGCATGCTGATCATGCAGCGAAGGCCCAAGATCGTGCAGGCCTTTACAGCGCTTGGCGCCGCCATACGCAGCAGCGATTGCGAAGTGGATCCGGGCCTGATGGCGCTGATCTCGCATGTCTGCAGCCGCGCCGCCGGCTGCCAGTACTGCATGGCCCACACCGCCCATGGCGCCTCGCACCGTGTCGAGGAGGCCAAGCTCGCCGCAGTGTGGGAGTACCGGACCAGCCCGCTGTTCTCCGAGAAAGAGCGGGTAGCCCTGGATTTCGCGCTCGCCGCCGGATCGGTGCCCAACGATGTCACTGACGAACTCATGGCGGAAATGAAAAAGCACTGGAGCGAGGACCAGATCGTCGACATCACGGCGCTGATCGCCATGTTCGGCTTCCTCAACCGCTGGAATGACACCATGGCCACGCCCCTGGAAGAAGGTCCGATTGACGTCGGCAACAGGTTCCTGGCCCCTCACGGCTGGACTGTCGGCAAACACAAAGCTTAAGGAGCATTCATCATGGTAAGACTCGCTGATTTGTCGGGACCCGAACAGAAGGGCATGCTCGGCCGCGTGAAGGAGCTCTCCGCCTTTCCGGGCAAGGGCGCCTGGGTGTCTCCTCCTCCCCTGGCCCAATGCCGCGTTGCCATCGTCACCACGGCGGGCATTCACCGGCACGGCGACGTTCCGTTCACGGAAGGCCCTGCCCAGGCGGACTACCGCGTGCTTCCCGGCGACACAGCGGCGGCCGACATCACCATGAGCCACAACTCGATCAATTACGACCGCACCGGTTTCCAGCAGGACATCAACGTGGTGTTTCCGATCGACCGCCTGCGGGAGCTGGCCGTCGACAAGGTTATCGGCAGCGTTGCCGATTTTCACTATTCCTTCATGGGCGCACTGCCGGCCAAAGCGCTGGAGCCCAGAGGACGCGCGCTTGCCGGGCTGCTGAAGAAGGACAAAGTT
>DAIMZB010000116.1:0-2038 GCA_036734185.1 Thiobacillaceae bacterium
CAGCACCAGCAGCGGAAAGGTGAGGCGCAGCAGCAGCTGGCGGTGCAGGCTAGTCGGTGCCATCCTGCTCCAGTGCCGCAGGGGCGGGGCTCTCCAGCAGGTAGCCAAGGCCGCGCACCGTGCGGATGCGCGCACCCGAGCGCTCGATCTTCCTGCGTATGCGGCTGACAAACACCTCGATGGCGCTGAGGTCGGCTTCGGTTTCCCAGTCGTACAGCTGGTCGAACAGATTGGATTTTGGCACAACCTTGCCGGCGCGCTCGATCAGCGCCGCCAGCACGATGTACTCGGTCCGCGTGAGGTCCAGGGCCCGGTCGCGGTCGAGCACCCGCTGGCCGACCCGGTCCAGCACCAGCGAGCCGCAGCGCGCCTGCACTTCCCCGGTGCCGGCGCGTCTTGCCAGCGCGCGGACCCGCGCCTCGAGTTCGCCCAGTGCGAAGGGCTTGGTGAGGTAATCGTCGGCGCCCAGATCCAGGCCGCGGATGCGCGCGTCGATTTCGTCCTCCGCCGACAGAATCAGCACCAGCGTCTTGCCGCGGCGCGAGCGCAGGCGCCTCAACACCTCGAAGCCGTCAATGCCGGGAAGGGCCAGATCGAGCACCAGCAGGTCGAAGGCGGTGGCGCGAAGGGCGGTGTCGGCGGCAAGGCCGTCGCCGATCCAGTCCACGGCATGCCCTGCCTCGCGCAGCGATTGCGCCAGGCCCTGGGCAAGCTCGGCATCGTCCTCGGCAATCAGTATGCGCACATCGAGTTCCCCATGCGGGAGGATTGTGCGACGAGTCTAGCGCAGGGCACGTCCGGCGGCTGAAACGATCGACTGGCTTCCAAACGCAATGCGTTGCTCGGGGGGACGCTGTTCCTCGTCGCCATACAGGCCGTTGCGAAACATCTTTGCGGCGACCTGGTAGAACGCGCTCGCCTCGCGCACAAGCCTTGCGTCGCCACCCGCAAGCGCCTTGTAGGTGCCGTTCTCCACACGGTAGACGTCCACCCTGCGTTTGGGCCGCAGGATCGCGATGCTTCCTCCCTTCATGAAGCCCAGCGTCTGAAAGTTGGCCACGAAGGCGCGATCGGATTCAACCGGCGAATGGAGCAGGTCCCGGCCCATGAATTTGGAAAAGTATGAAAAGCGAAGGATGCCCAGCAGCGTGGGCGCAATGTCGATCTGGGACATCAGCCGGTCCATGCGCTCCGGGGCGATATTTCCAGGGGAGTAGACAAAGGCCGGAATCAGGTATTTCTCCAGCGGAATCTGTTCCGTGCCGCGGGCGCTTGCACCATGGTCGGCGGTGATGACGAAAACGGTATCGCGAAACCAGGGCCGGGTCCGCGCCTCCTCGATGAACCTGCCGATGGCAAAGTCGGTGTACTTCACTGCGCCCTCTCGCCCGCTGCCCGAGGCAATGTCTATTCTTCCTTCTGGATAGGTATAGGGGCGGTGGTTGCTGGTGGTCATCACATGCGCAAACACCGGGGTGTCCGGGTGCGCGCGCTTCTCGCCGTCGATGATCCTGAGCACGTGCCCGTACAGGTATTCGTCGGCCACACCCCATATGTTGCTGAATCCCGCCCGTGAGTCGGGAATGTCCTGCCGGTCGGTGACGCGGTAGTTGTTTGCGCCAAAGAAGGCGTTCATGTTGTCGAAGTATCCGTAGCCGCCATAGGCGAAGGAAACGTCATAGCCCTTGTCCTCGAACACGCTGCCAAGGGAAAAGAGGTTTTCGTTGTTCGGACGGCGCAGGATCGATTGTCCCGGGGTGGGCGGCAGCGCAAGGGAGAGGGCTTCCAGTCCGCGCACGGTTCTGTTGCCTGTCGCATAAACTTTTGAAAACCATAGACTTTCCTTGGCAAGGCGGTCCAGATTCGGCGTGAGTCCACGCTTGTCGCCGTACACTCCCAGAAACTCGGCGCCCAGGCTCTCGATGCTGATGAGGACCACATTGAGGCGGCGTTCCCTGCCATGCCCCCGCTCGTAACGTTCGATGCCGCCTGCGGCCGGTCCGACCCAGCGCCTGTCGCCGAAGGCCGCACGGACAAG
>DAIMZB010000116.1:2048-4177 GCA_036734185.1 Thiobacillaceae bacterium
GACAAGGGCAAGTGCTTCGGTGTCGGGCAGCCCGGCGTAGTAGCGGTCAAAGCTCAGTTCATTGCTTCGCAGCGCGGCAAAGAATTCATAAAGTCCGTTGCCGGCAAGCTCGTTTGCGGCATCCCTGTCGGACGTCAGCCGCATGTCGTGATTCAGCCCTGCGGTGATAGCGGCGAACAGGAAAAGCTGTGCCAGGACGGCGGCAGCCGCCGGGCCCCGTCCCAGCGCCGCGCCCGACCAGCGCCAGATCCGGCGCGCGCATACAGTTGCCAGCAGCGCGGCGAGGAGAGCGAGCGCGGCCAGCAGCCGGCCCGCGGGATAGGATTCCCAGATGTTGCCGATCACCTCCTGGGAGTACAGCAGGTAATCGACGGCGATGAAGTTGAATCGGGCGCCGAATTCGTCCCAGAAGATCCATTCCGATGCGGCGAGGAACAGGGAAGCAAAGCAGATGGCGAAGAAGCCCGCCACGGCAATCGCGCGAAACACCGCGTGGCGCGCCAGCCGTCCGGGCAGCAGTTCCAGCCACAGGGCGAAGGGAAGCGCAAGGTAGAACGCTGCGGCCAGGTCGAATGCCAGCCCGAGGGCAAAGCTGCGCAGCAGGTCGGTCCAGGGGAGGGAGGCCGCCTCCGGCCTGAGCGCGAGCGCTAGGCGGGTCGCCGTGGAGACTGCTACCAGGACCAGCGCGGAGGCGAATGCGGGTGAGAGGCGGGCGGCGGGGGGCTTCAGGGACATGGTTTCGGCCGACCGGTTGTGGCCGCCATTTTCCGGTGATTCTGCGTGCTGGCAGATGGTCGACCGCACTGTAGGCTTCGAGTCTTGCCCGAAGCTTTCGGCGATTCGGCTCGGTTGCGCCGCCGAATGAGTGCCGGCACGCAGCGGCCGGCGGTTTTCAGCCAATTAAACGAACCTGAACGCTGAAAGGTTCGCGCAATCTTCGGTGGCTAGACTGCCGTCGCCATGATGGAACCAAACACAAACACACTGGCCAGGATCCAGACGGTCATTGCCGAGGAACTGGACAACGCGGCCGCAGACCTGCGACCTGACCGGCGGCTGGAGGAGCTGGGGCTGGATTCGCTGGCTGTGATCGAAATCATGTTCCGGCTTGAGGAGATATTCGACGTTCGCATGGGCGACGAGCGTGTCCCCATCAAGACCATCCAGGACATTGTCGATAACGTGGACATCCTGCTCCGCGAAAGGGAAGCGGCGGTCAAATAGGGCCGCCGCCCGGGCGCTCAGCGCCTTCCGCGGCCGGTGACCACCTGGAGCGGGTCCGGGGTGCGGGAGGCGTACTTCAACAGGCCCGACCGGGCGTCAAAATGCGCATTGAAGTACATCATGCGGTTGCCGAACTCCGTGTACCGCCAGCTCCACACCTCCTCGCCGAGATTGGGAAATTCCGAGGTGAAAAAATGCCGGCCAAGGATGCGATCGACTTCCTCCTTGGTCATTTTCGGCTTCAACCTCCCGAAATTCGGGTCGTCCAGCAGGTTCTCGACGGCCAACACCCTGCCCTCCGGGGACAGGGTGACGCGCCAGGTTTCGCGTCCGGCGGGGCCGCGCGGATAGTCGAATTCGCGCCTGCCCCCCTCGAGCTGCCTGGTGTCCGCCGGCTTGCCGAAATACGCAAATACGTCGGACTCCGTGCTGGTGCCGGGGACGATCGGCGCCGCGCAGGCTCCCAGGAGCAATGAACAGGCGGCGAGCCATCGTCCGCGGTACGTCAACGGGATTGAAATCTTCATGTCTAACCCTTCGCTTTCGCTGTTGGGCCGGGCATCAGGCTGCCAGCCCGGCTGGTCGGGCCTACCGTAGTGCAAACGGATGGCTGCGGCCATTATTCCCCCGTCGCCAGCCGCTGTCATGTCGGGCGGGCGGCCTGATTACATACCGTTACAATCACGGCTGGATTTCGGCGCGCCCAAGCCGTTAGCATGTGAAGGTCAAGGAGACCGAATGAAACGCACCCTGCTCTACCTGATGCTGGCCCTGGCGGGCGCCGTTCAGGCCGCAGTGCCCGCCGCGTCAACCGATGCCGGACCGGCTTTTGCCCCGGAGCTCGCCCCGCAGCGGCAGCAATCGCGCGCCGCGCGAGTGGCCGCCGAGGTCCTGACCCGCTACCA
>DAIMZB010000117.1:0-212 GCA_036734185.1 Thiobacillaceae bacterium
GCGCCCGACAGCGCGGCGGCGATGCCGGCCGCGATCGCGTCGGCGGTGTTGCGGGGGAAATCGACAACCTCGCCGGCGAGTTCTTCCAGCGCATGGGTTCCGGTAGCCAGGCTTTGCTGCATCAGCCGCCTGCCCGGCAAAATCATGCCGCCGAGAAATTCGCCCTGCCCGTTCAGGGCATCGATGGTGACGGCGGTCCCGGCAGACACTAC
>DAIMZB010000117.1:222-4098 GCA_036734185.1 Thiobacillaceae bacterium
CCCCCGTACGCGCCCAGGCCCCGACCAGCGCGGCCCAGCGGTCGATACCAAGCTGGCCGGGGCGCTCATAAAGATTGTGCACACCCGCGCACTCCCGGCTTGTTTCCATGCAGCGCAACGCAACGCCGCGCGATTGCCAGTAAGCCGAGAATATTTGTAGTTGTGCCTCGCCGGCGACATTGGAAGCAACCACTTTTGCCGGCGGCATGAAGCGGTCCCATTCGCCCAGCAGCCTGTCAGTCTCGCCGTGCGGCGCGGCCCCCTCTGCGAGCCATTCGAGGCCCTGAACCAGCGCCCATTTGACCCGGCTGTTGCCGATGTCGAGCAAAAGGGTCGGACCCGTCATTTCGCACCCACCGGCCGCAGGCTGACCTCGCCCGCGCTGAATTTGCGTATTTCGCCGCTGGCCAGTGTCAGCAGGAGGTTGCCGGCTTCGTCCAGCCCGCTGGCGGTTCCGGCATGGCGCTGGCCATCCGGGGTGAGAAGAGACACCGCGCGGTCCTGGTGGGCGTGCCAGGCCGGCCATTCGGCAAGGATGGGACGGATGCCTTCCTGCTCGAACAGCGCCATGCTGCGCGAGAGTTCGGACAGGATGGCGTGCATCAGCTCGGCGCGGCTGACGTTGACGCCCATTTCTGTCAGGTCCACCACGGCCTGATCGATTTCCTGGCGCTGGCTGGCGGGCAGGTGCTGGTTGATGCCGATGCCGATGACAGCGAAGGAGGGGCCGGACAGTTCGCCTTGCACATCCACCAGGATGCCGGCGAGCTTGCGGTAGCCGGCCAGCACGTCATTGGGCCATTTCAGCTTGATGGGCAGCGGGCAGCGGGGCGCCAGTGCGCGGGCCAGGGCCATGCCTACGGTGATGCTCAGGCCGGCGAGCTGGTCCATGCCGCGCTCGAAGCGCCACAGCACGGAAAACGCCAGGCCGCCGCCGAGCGGCGATTGCCAGCTGCGTCCGCGTCGGCCGCGCCCGGCGAGCTGATAGTCCGCATACAGCACGGTTCGGTGAGGCGCACCGGCGAGCGCGTCCTGAGTCAGCAGGGTATTGGTCGAGTCGGCCGTTTCAATTTTATTCAGCGTGTAGCCATGGCCGGAGGCTGACAGCAGGGACTGCAGTTCGTCCATGTCCAGCCAGGAAAGCGGGGCGGCGAGCCGATAGCCTTTACCGCGCACGGCATGAACGGACACGCCATGCTGCTCTGCCGTTTGCAGCAGGTTGAATATGGTTGCACGCGACACCTGGAAGTCTGCCGCGAGGGCCTGACCGGAATGAAAGCGTCCATCCGACAGGCGTTTCAGCAAGGGAATAAGAAGGGGGGGGAACGCGTGCCCAAGCATGGCGAGATACTAGCACGCTCACGCCGCTGTCTCCGCGGCCGGCGGTTCGGCTACACTCGGCGGAATTTCAAACGGGAGTGTTTATGCTGGATTACCTTGAGCTGGATTGCACCGAAAAACCCGCCGCCCTCATGGTCTGGCTGCATGGGCTGGGAGCCGACGGCTACGATCTCCAGCCCGTTGCAGAGATGCTGGACACGCGCAATGTTTTGCACGTGTTTCCGCACGCGCCGGTGCGGCCGGTGACGATTAATGGCGGCATGGCCATGCGCGCATGGTATGACATCACATCGATGGGCTTGCACCGGGAGGAGGACAGCGAGGGAATGCTCGCATCGGCCGCGCAGGTGGCCGAGCTGGTGCAGGCATTGCGTGGCGACACCGCCATGCCGGTGGTGCTGGCGGGATTTTCACAAGGGGCGGTTATAAGCCTGACCGCCGCCGTGCAGGGCCTGCCGGGACTGGTTGGCATTGCGGCCATGTCGGGCTATGTGCCCCGGTTCCTGCTGCCGTCGCTTGGCCGGCTGGCCCGCGTGCGCCTGTTCATGGCGCACGGGGAGCAGGATGAGGTCATTCCATTCGCGCTGGCCGGGGCCGGGCATGACGCGCTGGTGAGCAACGGGCTGGAAGTGGACTGGCACCCGTATGCGATGCCGCACTCGATTTGCCAGCAGGAAATTCAGGATATCGCGGCCTGGCTCGCCAGCCTGCCCGGGCGCGCCTAGTTCAGGCTTGAGACGCCGACGCGAATCCAGCCCTCGCCGTGATCGATCGGGTCGACCAGCTGGAGGGTGTGGTTCTCTGGCTGGTGCTTGAGGCGGTATTCGATGACCACGTTGCGCTGATAGTGGGCCGGGTCGATCACAACCGATGGCAGCGGAGTGTCGTCGAACAACAGGCCGGAAATCGTTGCGCGCCCGCTGTGCGTCCCGAGGCCGACCCGGTAGGCGGAGGCCTCATGATCCACGATAAGGATGTCGAGCGGGCGGCCCTGCAGGATTTCCATGCCGACGGAACTTTCGGCCTCGTTCAGCCGCGAGAGACGGCGAATGACGCCCAGCAGCCAGCCGTCTGATCTGTCCACTCTCAATCCCACGAGGGTGCCGATGCGCAGCCAATCCTTGTCGCGCGTTTCCAGCGTGGCGCCAAAGCCGTATTCGCTCTCGTCTTCCATGACCCAGCGTTCGATGTCCGGCATGTCTTGCGTGGATGTTTCTGCGCGCGGATCGCGGTTGAACTTCCGGTTTGTCACGATGCCGTGTCCGTCAAAACCCGCCTGGCCATTTTGCGGGCGAGTCTTGCCGTCTGGATCGTCCTCGATGATGCGGGTAATGATCGAGGGCAGACCATGCACGATTTCCACGATTTTCTTGATGGGCTTGCGGGGCGCGCGCCGCTGTTCGCGCGCGGTCAGCGGCGCCCATTGGCGTGCAAGGTGGTCGAGCAGTTCCAGGCTTTCCGAGACGCGGACATATTCGGTCAGCCCCAGCCGGGCAGGCGCGGTGCCGGCGCGAAGCTCGCTTTGCATACCCCTGATTCGCGCAAGCAGCGCCTGGGTCGACCAGTAGCGGGTGGAGAGTTCTGCGCTGTTGTTGCGAACGCGTTTCGCGCCGCGGTCCTTTGTCAGGTCGACCGTCAAGACATGGCGCTCCGGATCGAGGCTTGAGTCCAGCTGCATCATGTCGCGCCAGCCGGTGATCCAGGTGTCGATGAGGTCGATCTGGCGGGGATACAGCGAGCCGGAATTTGCCTGCTCGAGCATGAGCGTGTGCAGGTACTCGCCTTCGCAGGTGCTTTCCTGGGAATCGTCAGGGTAGGCAAGCAGGCGGGTTTTATGAAAGCCCTGGGTTTCGGCAAGCTGGTAGAGCTGGTGCAGTCTCGCCCAGGTTTTTGTGCCGGCATGCAGGTAGCGGATGGTTCGCCACTTGATGACGTTTCGAAATCCGTGGAGCGCACGCAAAGTGATGACCGGCATCATCGCTTTCAGTCGCGATTTTGCCGGATTGCGCGCGTACTCGATCAGGTAGCTGTGGTAAGCGCGCAGGATTTCCCAGTTCAGGTGGTAAATGGCATGCCAGAGCTGGCTTTCCAGCGTGCGCGACATGCGCGGATTGCGCAGGTACTGGCGGCTGAGGACAGCCTGCGTGTGCTGCCCTTTTTCATCCAGCAGCATCAGGATCAGCAAGCGTTCCTTGGTCTGGGGCGCCTCTTCGTCGTTGAAGCGCTTCACCTCCACCAGAATCTCGCTCTGGGCCTTCAGGGCGTCGCCGATGGGCAGGTTCCGGGCCCAGCGGGTGGTGGCCTGCACGCTGGACAAGGGATCGTCCGGATTGCGCAACCGCATCATGCGCGCGAAGCGTTCCGAAAGAGCCTGTTTGATGCCTGCCATGGGATGTTTTGGGTGTCGGGCTTCCTGTTCAGCTGCTAGTTTTTGAGGCGACCCAGTCTCGCACCGAAGCCAGTGCCGAGGCAAGCTTGCCGGGCTCGGTGCCGCCCGCCTGCGCCATGTCGGGCCGCCCGCCGCCCTTGCCGCCG
>DAIMZB010000118.1:0-2628 GCA_036734185.1 Thiobacillaceae bacterium
GGACACGATGACGCGCTCGGTTCCGTTGATCACGAAGGAGCCGGTCGGGGTCATGAGCGGGATTTCGCCCATGTAGACTTCTTGCTCCTTGACTTCCTTGACCGTCGGCTTGGAGGCTTCCTTGTCCATGATCACCAGGCGCACCTTGGCGCGCAGCGGCGCGCAGAAGGTCAGGCCGCGCTGCTGGCATTCCTTGATGTCGAAGGCGGGTTCGCCCAGGTTGTAGTGCACGTACTCAAGGCGCGCATTGCCGGAATGGCTGACGATGGGGAAAATCGAGGTGAAGGCTGCCTGCAGGCCCTCGTTCTTGCGCTCGACTTGCGGCACATCGGTCTGCAGGAAGTTGCGGTAGGACTCAAGCTGGGTGGCCAACAGATAGGGCACCGGCAGCACGTTCACACGCTTGCCGAAACTTTTGCGGATGCGTTTTCTTTCGGTGAAGGTGTAGCCCATGGGGTCTCCTTGGATATGGCAGGTTACGGAGCGATTCCGGTAACGGCATGTCTGCCGTCAAGCGCTCAATTCCGGTACACGCAAAAAGCAATTAACCCGGACGCCAAAACTGGCTCCGGGTTTGCCGTTTGCGTGTGCCGCCTTCGCGGGCCGGCGACCCGCGAAAGCGCGAGGCCTTACTTGACCTCGACAGTGGCGCCAGCTTCCTCCAACTGCTTTTTCAGCGCGTCGGCATCAGCCTTGTTGACACCTTCCTTCACGGGCTTGGGAGCGCCGTCGACCAGGTCTTTGGCTTCCTTGAGGCCCAGGCCGGTGGCAGCACGCACCACCTTGATGACTTCCACCTTCTTCTCGCCGGCGGAGGCCAGCACGACGGTGAACTCGGTTTTTTCCTCGGCAGCGCCGCCCGCGGCACCGCCAGCGGCGGGAGCGGCGGCCACGGCCACGGCAGCGGCAGCGGCGGAAACGCCGAACTTCTCTTCCATTTCCTTGATCAGCTCGGACAGCTCCAGCACGGTCATGCCGGCGATTGCGTCGAGGATTTCAGCTTTAGATGCAGCCATTTGTAACTCCTGTCAGATGTATGAATAAATGAATGATGTCGTTCAGGCAGCCTGCTTTTGATCGCGGACAGCGGCCAGACCACGCACAAACTTGGTGGGAACCTCGTTGAGCGTGCGGACAAACTGGGCGATCGGCGCCTGCATGGTGCCAAGCAGCTTGGCAAGCAGTTCTTCACGGCTGGGCATGTTGGCCAGATTCGCCACGTCGGCAGGCGACATGACGAAATTGGGCATGGCCCCACCCTTGATCACGAACAGGTCCTTGCCCTTGGCAAAGTCGTTCATGACCTTGGCGGCCGCAACGGGGTCTTTGGAAATGCCGTAGACGAGCGGGCCAACCATGTGGTTGGACAGCCCTTCAAACGGCGTTCCCTGAACCGCGCGGCGCGCCAGGGTGTTTTTGATGACGCGGAAATACACACCGCTCTTGCGCGCGTTGGCACGCAGACTGGTGATATCCGCGACACCCGTGCCGCGATACTCGGCCAGCACCACGGCCTGGGCGTCCGCAATTTGCGCGGACACTTCGGCTACGACGGCCTTTTTCTCTTCCAGATTCAGACTCAAGGTCTTCTCCTATAAAAGCGAGGCGAACATCCGCCCCACGGCTGGCGACCTTGACAGGAGTAATCCCGTTTTGGGTGCGCCATCTGCGTAGGACCCAAAAACCCGGCAATGCGGTTTTCGGTGATTAAGCCTTGCGGCTCCTACGGTCTTGGATAACCCCGGCCCCGAGATGCAAGCATCGCGGGGCCGGGCCCAAAATTTCTTATGCGCTCAGGGTGGTTTGATCCACGCGCACGCCCACCCCCATGGTGCTGGAGACGGACAGGCGCTTCATGTACACACCCTTGGACGCGGACGGCTTGGCTTTGTTCAAAGCTTCGACCAGCGCCAGCAAATTCACTTTCAGATCGTCCGGCGTAAACGAGGCGCGGCCGATGGTGCAATGCACGATGCCGCCCTTGTCGGTACGGTACTGGACCTGGCCCGCCTTGGCATTCTTGACGGCTTCGGCCACGTTCGGGGTCACGGTGCCGACCTTCGGGTTCGGCATCAGGCCGCGCGGGCCGAGAATCTGGCCAAGCTGACCAACGATGCGCATGGCGTCGGGGGTGGCGATGACCACGTCGAAGTCCATCTTGCCGGCCTTCACATCTGTCGCCAGGTCGTCGAAACCGACGATGTCGGCGCCGGCAGACTTGGCGGCCTCGGCGTTGGCGCCCTGGGCGAACACGGCGACGCGCACGGTCTTGCCGGTGCCCTTGGGCAGCACCACGGAGCCACGCACCATCTGGTCGGATTTGCGGGCGTCGATGCCGAGGTTCACGGCCACGTCGACGGACTCGTCAAACTTGGCGGTAGCGGTTTCCTTGATCAACTGCAGGGCTTCCATGACCGGATAAGCCTTGTTGCGGTCGATTTTCTGTTTGATGGCCTGAAGGCGCTTGGAAATCTTGCTCATGTCAAATCTCCGCATCCACGCCCATGGAACGGGCAGTACCAGCAATCGTGCGCACCGCGGCATCCATGTCGGCGGCGGTGAGGTCCGGAGCCTTCAGCTTGGCGATTTCTTCGAGCTGGGCACGGGAAATCTTGCCCACCTTGTCGG
>DAIMZB010000118.1:2638-4079 GCA_036734185.1 Thiobacillaceae bacterium
GGCGGAGCCCTTGTCGAGCTTGATCGATTTCTTGATCAGCACCGTCGCGGGCGGCGTCTTCATGATGAAGGTGAAGCTTTTGTCCGCGTAGGCGGTAATCACCACGGGGATGGGCAGGCCCGGTTCCATGCTCTGCGTCTGGGCGTTGAAGGCCTTGCAGAACTCCATGATGTTGAGACCCTTCTGGCCGAGGGCCGGACCGATGGGCGGCGAGGGGTTAGCCTTGCCCGCCGGCACTTGCAGCTTGATGTAGCCGACTACTTTCTTTGCCATGATGCTTCCTAATTTAGGTGAGTCATAACGCGCTTTGGGCGGCTTCGCCGCCTACTTGCGCTCCTCTTTGGCCCGCCTTCCGGCAGGCCGTTCGTCAGGCTTTTTCGACCTGACCGAATTCCAGCTCGACTGGCGTTGCGCGGCCAAAAATCAGCACGGACACGCGCAGTTTGCTCTTGTCGTAGTTCACCTCTTCCACGGTGCCGTTGAAATCGGTGAAGGGGCCGTCGATGACGCGTACCGACTGGCCAACCTCGAACAGAATCTTGGGCCTGGGTTTTTCGACGCCCTCCTTCATCTGGTTCATGATCGACTCGACCTCCTTCTCGGAGATCGGCGTGGGCTTGGTGGCGGTGCCGCCAACAAAACCCGTCACCTTGGGCGTGCTTTTCACCAGGTGCCAGGTGTCATCGTCCATGTCCATCTGCACCAGCACATAACCCGGGAAGAACTTGCGCTCGGCAGTTTTCTTCTGGCCCGCCTTCATTTCGACGACTTCCTCGACCGGCACTAGGATCTCGCCGAAGCGCTCCTTCATGCCGGCGCGCTCAATGCGCTCGGCAAGGTTGCGGGCAACGCTTTTCTCGAAGCCGGAATAGGCGTGAACGACGTACCAGCGCATGCTCATCATTTACCCCCGCCCAAAGCCATCCCAACCAGCCACAACAGGATCGAATCAACGACCCACAGAAACAGGGCCATCACAATCACAAAAACCAGAACAATCGCGGTGGTCTGGATGGTTTCCTTGCGCGTCGGCCACACGACCTTGCGGGTTTCGTCGCGCGCCTCGCCGGCAAACGCAAAAAAAGCCTTGCCCGGCACGGTGAAGTACGCCACGGCCGCGGCGGCGACGAGGCCGCCCAGCACCATCAGCACGCGCACCAGCGCAGGCAGGTCAGGCAGGGCATAAAACCCGGCCACGCCAGCGATCACCAACAGCACCGCAACCAGCAGTTTGATCTTGTCAGCCATCAAAACCTCGGCCACCGGCACAGCGGCGGCATCCACTTCATTGTTCTGGCAGGCCAGGAGGGTCTCGAACCCCCAACCTTCGGTTTTGGAGACCGACGCTCTGCCAATTGAGCTACTGGCCTAAATTTTCCCGAAGGAATTACTCAATAATCTTCGCCACGACGCCGGCGCCGACGGTACGGCCGCCTTCGCG
>DAIMZB010000119.1:0-4031 GCA_036734185.1 Thiobacillaceae bacterium
GTGCAGTAGATGTGGCTGTCGTCCTGGGGGAACCCGCGGATGCGCATGAGACCGTGCAGAGTGCCTGCACGTTCGTACCGATAGACGGTGCCGAGTTCGAAAAGTCGCATCGGCAGTTCGCGGTAACTGCGACCCCGCCCCGAGAAGATGAGGCAGGCAAGGGAGCTTCGGAGACGAGCCGACGACGCAGTCGCGCAGGCCGAGGCCGCTGCCGCCCTCGCGCCCGCTGACCAGCGGAAAGAAAACCTGCTCGCGCAGCGCCTCCGGTATGCCGGGACCGTTGTCGATAATGTCCAGCTTGAGCGCCAGGCGATGGCGCTTGTTGTTGAGCGTGACCTGGCGCGCGGCGCGCGTCTGGAAAACCAGTTCGCCCTTGCCGCCCATCGCCTGTACCGCATTGCGCGCGATGTTCAGCACAGCCTGGATAAGCTGCTCGGCATCCGCCCTGATATCAGGCAGGCTAACGTCGTAGTCGCGGCGAATGCTGATGCCATGCGGCGTTTCGGCGAGCAGCAGGCTTCTTACCCGCTCCAGCACTTCATGCATGTTGACCGGGGAGAGCTTGGGCAACCGGTGAGGCGTCAGCAGGCGCTCCATCAGGGACTGCAGGCGATCAGCCTCCTTGATGATGACCTGGGTGTATTCGCGCAGGGATTCGCGCGACAGTTCATGTTCGAGCAGCTGGGCCGCGCCGCGAATGCCGCCGAGCGGATTCTTGATTTCGTGCGCCAGGTTGCGCAGCAGTTCACGGCTGGCCTCCTGCTGGACGCGGATGTTTTCCTGTCGGGCAATCCGCAGCCGCTGGTCGGCGGGGCGCAATTCCAGCATGTATGCCCATTCGTGGCCCTCGTGCACCGTCACGGTGCACGACATCGGTACCGGGGGGTGGCCATTGGCCTGTATCGGCAAGTCGTGCTCGGTCACCGTTTCTCGTGCCTCACGTGCGGCGTTAAGCGCCGCCACGAGCCCGGTGTTATGCCCGAACAGTCCGCCAAACGCCTGCCCGACAAGCAGCGCGCCGGACATGCCGATCAGCGTCTCCGCAGCTGAATTCACATACAGGATGCGGTCATCTGCCCCCACCAGCAGGATGCCGGTGGCAAGAAAATCATATGCAGCGAGCGAGGGTGGTAAAGCCATGTCCTAACCTAGCACTGAATGTGCCAGCAGGCAAAAGGCCTCTAGCGGACGTTGCCTATTTCCTTGCGGATGGCCGCCACATTGCGCTCGTGCCGCTCGACCGCGCTGCGTAGCTGCTTGAGGCGCGCCTGATAGTCAGGCATGTCGGCCTTTTCCCCCGGCAGCGGCTTCTCGCCTGCAGCGAGCTGGCGCTTGGCTTCGTCAAGATTCTTCTGTTCGCTGGCAAGCTCTTCTTCCAGCACGGCGCGGCGCACGTCATCGCGTTTTTTCTGGGTGCCGCTGTCTATGCGCGGGAAATTGGCTGGCGTGGGCTGGCGTGCGCTGCTTGTCGCAGGCTTCTTCGGGCCATCCGCCTCATCGCTGCGGCTGCCGCCGCCCTCAATCACGGCGGTGATTCTTGCGCCGGCGGGCACCTCGGCGCGCCTGTCGGTGGCACCCTTGCGCCCGTCCGCATCGACGTACATGAATATCCTGGCCTGGGCAGAAGCTGCCATTGCCAGCAACAGCGGAAAAAACAGGGAGATTCGTTTCATCGGTGGGTGGAGCGTCGGCTATGCGCCAAGTTTAACCCGGTGGCCCGCTCAAACCGATTACGGCATTACATGTGCGGGTCTTGAATACAAAAAAAGGCGGCCCGCAGGCCGCCTTTGATTTCACCGATGCGATTCGCGCTTACAGCGAGTAGTACATGTCGAACTCGACCGGGTGCGTGGTCATGCGGTAGCGGGTCACGTCCTGCATCTTGAGATCGATGTAGGCGTCGATCATGTCTTTGCTGAACACGCCGCCACGGGTCAGGAATTCGTGATCCTTCTTGAGTTCTTCCAGCGCCATTTCCAGGCTGTGGCAAACCTTGGGAATCTTGGCATCTTCTTCGGGCGGCAGATCGTACAAGTCCTTGTCGGCGGCGTCGCCCGGGTGGATCTTGTTCTGGATGCCGTCGAGGCCGGCCATCATCAGCGCAGCGAAGCACAGGTAAGGGTTGGCAGTGGGATCCGGGAAGCGCACTTCGATGCGGCGCGCCTTCTCGCTGGCAGCGATGGGAATGCGGATCGAGGCCGAGCGGTTGCGCGCGGAGTAGGCCAGCATCACCGGAGCCTCAAAACCGGGCACCAGGCGCTTGTAGGAGTTGGTGCCGGGGTTGGTGATGGCATTCAACGCCTTGGCGTGCTTGATGATGCCGCCGATGTAATACAGCGCAGTCTCGGACAGGCCGGCATAGCCGTTGCCTGCAAACAGGTTCTTGCCACCCTTCCAGATGGACATGTGCACGTGCATGCCGGAACCGTTGTCGCCGACGATGGGCTTGGGCATGAAGGTGGCGGTCTTGCCGTAGGCGTGCGCCACGTTGTGCACGATGTATTTCAGGGTCTGGGTCCAGTCTGCGCGACGGGTCAGGGTGTTGAACTGGGTGCCGATTTCGCACTGGCCGGCAGTCGCCACCTCATGGTGGAACACTTCGACCGGGATGCCGATCTCTTCCAGGGCCAGCACCATGGCAGCGCGGATGTCCTGCAGCGAATCGACCGGCGGCACCGGGAAATAGCCGCCCTTGACACCAGGACGGTGGCCGGTGTTACCGGCTTCGGTCTGGTCCTTGGAAGACCAGGCGGCCTCTTCGGAGCGCAGGGTCACGTGGCAGCCCGACATGTCGGTGTGCCAGGTCACGGAATCAAAAATGAAAAACTCGGGCTCCGGGCCGAAATAGGCGGTATCGCCGATGCCAGTGGACTTGAGATAGGCCTCGGCGCGGCGTGCCACGGAACGCGGGTCGCGGTCATAGCCCTTGCCGTCGGACGGCTCGATCACGTCGCAGGTCAGCACCAGGGTGGACTCGTCGAAGAAGGGGTCCATGAAAGCGGTATCCGGGTCTGCCTTGAGCAGCATGTCGGAAGCCTGAATGCCCTTCCAGCCGGCAATGGAAGAACCGTCGAAGGGGTGGCCATCCTCGAACCAGCCTTCGTTAACGATGCGGGCCGGAATGGTGACGTGCTGTTCCTTGCCCTTGGTGTCGGTGAAGCGCAGGTCAACGAACTTGGCCTCGTTGTCCTTGATCATTTTCAATACATCGGCGACCGCCATGGTAGTGCTCTCCTAAAGAATCAACAGAATTTTGAAAACAGAAAACGACGGCAGTCTCCCTTGCAGGAACTGTGCCACCCTTGAATTCCAATCCGCGCATTGTGCCACAAGGCACACGTCGGCAAGTAAGCATAGCGTATGCACAACTTTGGTGCATTCAAAAGAATATGTGCACCGTTATAGTGCTTGCTATGTGTCGGGCGACACATATACTCCAAGTCCGAGGGTTGGAATTTATGGGACGCTTGACCGACATCCTCACCGTTGCCCAGCATCGCGCCAGCTCATCCGACCTGCCTTATGAGGGCGTGCTCACCCCGCAAGAGGCAGACGAAATACTGCGGCTCGCACCGGGGTCGCGCTTGATCGATGTGCGTTCGTGCGCCGAACTGGAGCTCGTCGGCGAAATTCCCGGCGCTATCCATGTCGAGTGGATGAGCTATCCCAGCTGGCACCTCAATGTCCATTTCATCAGCCAACTGAAGCAATCCGTCAGCCCCGAGTCCCTCGTCCTTTTCATCAGCCGCAACGGCCATCGCTCGCATCGAGCCGCTGAGTCTGCAACCCTGGCGGGCTACCGCGACAGCTATAACGTCGAACACGGATTCGAGGGCGAAATCAACCTGGAGAACGGACACCGCGGCGAGGTCAGCGGCTGGAAAGCGGCGGGCCTTCCCTGGAAACAGCGCTGAGCCCAGACCCGGGCGGAAAGCAGTGCCGCCCGCCATTGAAGATCCCCCAAGGCCTGCTATAAATAAGATGTTTGTGTCTTTTTTTAAAACAACCTCTACTCAACCGCTCAGGAAAAC
>DAIMZB010000120.1:0-3961 GCA_036734185.1 Thiobacillaceae bacterium
ACCCTGGTGACCACCCACATCACCATCGCCAGCGTCACCATCTTCCTTCACCGCCATCAGGCCCACAGGGCGCTGGAACTGCATCCGCTCCCGAGCCATTTCTTCCGCTTCTGGCTTTGGCTGACGACCGGCATGGTGACCAAGGAGTGGGCCGCCATCCACCGCAAGCACCACGCCAAATGCGAAACCGTGGATGACCCCCACAGCCCGCAGATCCTGGGCCTGAACAAGGTGCTCTGGCTTGGCGTGTTCCTGTATGTGAAGGAGTCGTTCAACCGCGAGACCATCGAGCGCTACGGGCACGGCACTCCCGACGACTGGATCGAGCGCAATATCTATTCCAGCCACAGCATTCTCGGCCTGTTCCTGATGGGGGCGATCAACATCTTCCTGTTCGGGCTGATTCCGGGCCTGGTGATGCTGGTGGTGCAGATCATCTGGATTCCGTTCTGGGCGGCCGGCGTCATCAACGGCATCGGGCACTTCTGGGGCTATCGCAGCTGGCAGACCAACGAGGCCAGCACCAACATCTTCCCGTGGGGCATCTGGATTGGCGGTGAGGAACTGCACAACAACCACCATGCCTTCGCCACGTCGGCGAAGCTCTCCAGCAAATGGTATGAGTTCGACATCGGCTGGATGTATATCCGGATACTCGAGATCCTGGGTCTGGCGACGGTGAAGAAAGTGGCGCCGAAGCCGAAATTCACCGAGGCCAAGCCGGTGGATCTGGATACCCTGCAGGCAGTGATCGCCAACCGCTATGACGTGCTGGCCAAGTACGCGAAGTCGCTGAAGGCCACCTACCACGAGGAACTGGCCAGGCTTAAGGGCCATCAGGATGCGGCCATGATCAAGGGCATCAAGCGGTCGCTCAACCGTGACGAGCAGAAGCTGGCCGATGCCGAGCGCGCGCGTCTGGCACAGACCCTGGACAAGCACCACGCCCTGCAGACCGCCTACAACATGCGCCGCGAGCTGAAATCGCTGTGGGACCGCTCACACGCCTCAAGCGAGCAGCTGCTGAAGCAGTTGCAGGACTGGTGCCATCGCGCCGAAGCCAGCGGCATCCGCCCGCTGCAGGAGTTCTCCTTCAGGCTGCGTTGCTACGCCTGACCGGGCGGCATCAATGAAAAAGGGCCGCATTGCGGCCCTTTTCGTTTGATGCACTGAAGTCAACCGGCCGCGCAGCGGCCAGGCTTGACGATTACTTGATCTTGCCTTCCTTGTAGATCACGTGCTTCCTCGCCTTGGGATCGTATTTCTTGATCTCGATCTTGTCGGGCTTGGTGCGCTTATTTTTGGTGGTGGTATAGAAATGGCCGGTGCCGGCGGTGGATTCCAACTTGATCTTTTCACGCATGGTTGGTTACCCCTCTCAGATCTTCTGGCCGGCGGCGCGCAGCTCGGCGAGCACCACTTCGATGCCCTTTTTGTCGATGGTGCGCAGCGCATTCGCCGTGATGCGAAGGCTGATCCAGCGCTTTTCGTCCTCCAGCCAGAACCTGCGGTAGTGCAGATTGGGCAGGAAACGGCGCTTGGTCTTGTTGTTTGCGTGGGAGACATTGTGCCCGTACTGCGGCTTCTTCCCGGTGACTTGGCATACTCGAGCCATGATGGGCTCCGTTCAGAGAAAGGGCGAGATTATAGGGGCTTTGGCCCTTATTTTCAATAATTATTCCCGCCGGCCGGCAGAGGCTTTGTCGCCTGCGGCGGGGAAATAGTAAGCTTCGATGTAAGCTTTGTTTCGGGGGTGTTTCCACCCCGGATTGATATTTCAAGGGATTGAGAATGGCACACATTGTGGAAGACGGCTCGGCCAGCAAATTCGCGGAATACCGGCGCGAATCGGGCCCGGCAGGGGTGAAGCGGCAGGCACTCAAGACGCTGCCGGTGATCGATATCGGGCCGTTCGTGCGTGAAAGCAGCCTCGCGGAGCGCGAGCGCGTGGCGCGGGAACTGCGCGAGGTCTGCATCAACCTGGGTTTTTTCTACATCACCGGCCACGGCATTCCGGCATCGGAACTGGAGGAGGTGATCGACTGGGGGCATCGCTTCTTCGGGTTGCCGATGGAAGAGAAGATGAAGATGCACCAGTCCAAGAGCCCGGGCAAGCAGGGCTATGTATCGGTGGGCGGTGTCGATCCCTATGGCAAGTCGGTGGTGGAGCCGGACATCAAGGAACGCTTTGCCATGAGCCGGGAACGGCTGCCCGGCGAACCCCCTGGACCCAGTTTCAACACCGGCGAAGCGGTATGGCCGGCGCCGGAAGTCCTGCCGGGTTTCGAGGCGGCGATGAAATCCCACATGGCCAAGCGCTGCGATGTGGCGCGAAAGCTGGTTCGCGCCATCGCCATGAGCCTTGACCTGCCGGAGAGCTTCTTCGACGAGATGTACCGCTACATGGGCGGCACGCTGATGTACAACTACTACCCGCCATCCGGGGCCGTGCCAATGAAGGAAAGCCAGTGGAATTTTTCGCCGCACACCGACTATGGCGTGGCGACGCTGCTGCTTCAGGATGCGCTGGGCGGGCTGGAGGCGCGCAATGCCGACGAAGAATGGATCGCGGTGCCGCCCCTGGCGGGCAGCTTCGTGGTCAATATCGGAGACACACTGCAGATGTGGACCAATGATCTCTACATATCGACCCTGCATCGTGTGGTCAATTCCAGCAGCAAGGCGCGCATTTCGCAGCCACTGTTCACCTATCCGCACGGCAAGACGCTGATCGAATGCCTTCCGACCTGCCACGGGCCGGGCAATCCGCCCAAGTACGAGCCCATCGTCTGCGAGGTCTACAACCAGGCGCTGGTCGATCAGGCGGCGAGGACCGGGCGGCCGGGTTTGTCCAAGCAGACGGCGTCGCGCTTCAAGAACTGATCCCGCGGTCAGAGCAGGCCGCGCTCCGCGAAGGACAGCGTGCGGCCGCCGGCAACGATGAAATGGTCCAGCACCTGCACGTCCACCAGGGCCAGCGCGGATTTCAGCGTGCGGGTCAGAAGTTCGTCGGCATGGCTGGGCTCGGCGACACCCGAAGGGTGGTTGTGGGCGAAGATCAGCGCCGCGGCGTTGTGGCGCAGCGCGCATTTGACGACCTCGCGCGGATAGACGCTGGTCTGGGTCAGCGTTCCGTGGAATAGCTCCTCGGTGGCCCTGACGCGGTTCTGGGCGTCGAGCATCAGGGCCACGAAGACTTCGCGGTCCTTTCGTCCCAGGATCAGGCGCAGGTAGTCCCTGACCGCCTGCGGAGAGGCGAGGGCGTCCTGCACGCGGATTTCCTCTGAGAGCGAACGCCGCGCGAGTTCGACCGAAGCAAGCAGTTGCGCCGCCTTGGCATTGCCCAGGCCGCGCCGGCGGGCAAGTTCGGGCGCGCTGGCCGACAGCAGCGCGCGAACCGAACCGAACTCACCGATCAGATCCCGCGCCAGTTCCACCGCGCTTTTGCCCGCGATGCCGGTGCGCAGGCAGATGGCCAGCAGTTCTGCATCCGCCAGTCCTTGCGCGCCCTGGACAAGCAACCGCTCCCGCGGCCGTTCGGCCAGCGGCCAGTCGGCGATTCCCATGGCTTACCCCTTGATTTGAATGGTATTCCGGCGGAGGGCGGCATCCGCGCATGCTGCGCCGCAAGGTGCAGTCGCGTAGAATCGGCCTCCCTGAACCAGAACGCACAGCCAGGCAAATCGATGACCTCACTGGCCGGAAAACGATTACTGCTGGGCCTCACCGGTGGCATTGCCGCCTACAAGGTCGCCGAACTCACCCGACAGTTCATCAAGTCGGGTGCCGACGTGCGCGTGGTGATGACCGAGGCGGCTTGCCGCTTCATCACGCCGGTGACGCTGCAGGCGCTCTCGGGCCAGCCGGTGCATACTGATCTGTGGGATGCGCGCATCCGGGACAACATGGGGCACATTGAACTGTCGCGTGACCGGGACCTGATCCTGGTGGCGCCGGCCAG
>DAIMZB010000121.1:0-3389 GCA_036734185.1 Thiobacillaceae bacterium
GTGGAATGCTGCCCGCCGCCTCGCCCCGGTCGAGCACCCTCACCGCCAGCCGCGCCGCGATCTCGCCCTGTTCGAATCCGGATGCCGCCACCGCAAACATGCCGCCTTCCTCGACCATGAAACCGCCCATGCCGACCACCGGCACCGGCGAACTGGCGTAGGTCCAGCGCAGGAGTTCTTCGGGTCCGACGAGCTTTTTCCGGTCGGCGGTTTCGTAGATGTTGTGGTAATTCGAAATCAGGATCATGTCGGCACGCCCTTTGGCGCTCATCACGGCGTTTTTCCAATCCTCCCAGGTGGCCACCAATTGCGAGTCGACAAACTTCATCGGCGACCAGTCCAGCGCCAGGACTTCCCTGACGTCGGCCTTGACGGGTTCTGACTGGTCGCCGATCTGCATGATCCGGCGTCCCAGCGGCGCTCCGTCCGGCCCCGTCAGCGCCATCAGGGCGCTGCGCAGGCTCTGCAGCGGCTTTTTCTCGTAGATGCCCGTGACATTGGGCGCGTTGTTGTAGCCGTAGGCGTCCACCGAGCCGTTGACGCCGGCAAAGATGATGGTGACATCCGGACTTCCGGCGTATTCCCTGACGGCGTAGGCCTGGGCATCGTCGTCAATGGCGATGATGATGCGCGGCTTCAGGGCCTCGATGGCATGCCGCGCGATGGTGCCGGCGCGGCGCTTGGAATCCCTGTCCGGATGATTCTTGGTGTCCATGTAATGCCACTGCACCTTGTAGCCGAGTTTGGAGTCAAGCACCCGTTTCAGCCCGGTATCGATGTCGCGGGTCCACGAGTAGTCGGTGGCGTAGCTGTGCAGCACCAGGATGCGCGGCTGCGTCAGCTTGTACCAGGCCATGGCGGTGAAGGTGAGCACCACAAAGGCCCACATCAGGACGATCCTTATCTTTCGGCTCACAGCAGCCCCAGCCCGGCCCAGAACGGGATGCTGGCATAGACGCCGCCCAGCCGCACCAGGTTCATCAGCAGGTTGAACCTGAGGAAGGCCTTTTCGTCATACACCCCCTTGGCGCGGATCAATTCGCTGAACTGCTGGTAATGCGGGCACTGGTAGGGCAGCAGCCACAGGTCGCCCAGCAGCAGCAGGATGAAGCCGATCACCCAGGGGTGTACGCCGGCATTGGCGGCCAGCGGCATGAAGATGGTGGCGCAAAGCGCGATGGTGGCGGTGTTGGGGATCGCAAATCGCAGCACCACCACCACCCCGAACAGGATGGCCACGAACACGTTGAAGTCGGTCTGCATCAGCCCGCCCAGGCCGGAGAGATGGGTGCCGATCCATTTGTCCAGACCGAAGTAGCTGAAAACATTGAGAATTCCGACCAGGCTCCCAAGGTACAGCAGTGAAGGCCAGTCGGTCTTCTCGCGGAACTCGTTCTTGCGCAGCGTGCCGAACAGCAGCAGCGTGAACAGTATGGCCATGCCCAGCCACGAGGGCGGCACGCTGTGGAAGGAGGTGGTGATCACGCCAATGGCGAAGATTGCGATGCCGGCGATGGCCGCCCACTCGCGCCGCTTGATCGGCCCCAGAATCGAAAGCTGCACACGCACCTGCTCCTTGGACAGCAGGCTCTTCTCCCGGCTCGGAAAGGCGAGCGTGACGGCAATGAAATAGACGACCAGCATGAATGCCGCGGCGCCCGCGGAGGCGAATACCCAGTACACCCACTGGAAATGGTCCTGCTGCTGCGGCGCGAGCAGCCCGAAGATGACGAAGTTCACCGAGCGGCTGGTCATGAAACAGGCCGACAGCAGCGTCGCGCCGGTGAACGCGGTGATGGCGAGGCGCGTGGCCGCCTTGCCGCCAAAGCCGAATTTCACGGTTTCCACCATGTCGACGAGGAAGGGCGCCACCAGCACCGCGCGCGCATTGATGGATGGCACGATGGGGGTGAGCAGCAGGCCGGTGATCAGCAGGCCCAGATTGTGGCCCAGTGGCGTACTGGGCAGGTAGCGCAGCAGCCACAGCAGGAAGCGAAAGCTCAGTCCCGACAGCACCACCACCGTGCCCAGCCCGAGGATGCTCATCGCCATGAAAAAGCCGTCCGAGGCGAAGCCCCCGAGCACCAGCTTGGTGGGCGCAAGACCGAGCGCCAGCGTGACCAGCAGGGCAAACAGGCCCGGTATGTATTCATCGACCAGTTCGAACACCCACATGACCACAGTGGCGGCGAAGATGGCGAGGAAGACCGAGGTTTCCCTGTCGAGGCCGACGTCCCGGCCGAATCCGAGAATCAGGAGGGGGAGAACGATGGCGGCAAGCCAGCCCGCGGACTGGATGGCATCCCTGCGGCCGGAGGCGTCCGGTTTGGGTGCGGGAATCCTGTTGCGGATGCGTTCGCCGCCGAAATTGGCCAGTAACGAAAAGTAGAACTGGGCCTGGTGCCCGGGGTTGTACTGGTTGAGCCCGGCAAGACTGGCACGCGGAATGGCGAACAGCACCACATCGGTCACGGCCACCGCATCGGACAGGTAGTGCGGCACATCGGTAGCCGCTTCTTCGCCGAACCGGAGCGAATCGATTCGAACCCGGTTGCCGTTGGGCATGGCGAGTTCCACGCTGCCCTCGTCAAGCAGGTAGAGGAAGGCCGCATCGTTGTTTGCCTGGTAAATCTTCTCCCCGGCCCTGAATCTGCGTTCCTTCACGTTGCGCAGCATGCGCGCTAGGCTCTCGTTCAGGCTGCGCGAAATGACGGGGTCTTTGGCGAGGCTGTTCGCGGCGCGGGCGGTTTCGGACATAGAATTGATTATGCAGGGGATTCGGCGCTGCAGGCGATCATCGGTAGCCATGGCATCAGACTTCGGCGCAATCCCCGAGTCCGCGGGACACAGGCGGTTTGGCCAGAGACACACAGGCAACTTCCAGAGGGAGACAGGGATCCATGGCGAAATCCGGGCCGGCACAGGCCAGTACGCTCAAATCGGCGCGGGACAAGGCACAGCGGGAAGGGCGTGCCCTGCGCGAAACCATGCCGCGCGCGGCGCATGCCGTGTGGAAGGCTTCCATGCGCACGGCCGATCCCATGGATTTGCTGATGGCCACCGGAAAGAACCGTCTGCGCGAGCTGCTGCCGCTGCGTTACGGGCGCATGAGTCATTCGCCCTTCACCTACATGCGCGGCGCTGCGGCCATGATGGCCGCCGATGTGGCCGCTGGCCCGGTGACAGGCATTGCGGTGCAGTCCTGCGGCGACTGCCACCTGGGCAATTTCGGCGCGTTTGCATCGCCCGAGCGGCGCGTGCTGTTCGACATCACCGATTTCGACGAAACGCTGCCGGCATCGTGGGAATTTGACGTGAAGCGGCTTGCCGCGAGCTTCGTGCTGCTTGCCCGCGACCGGGGCTACGACGCGGGAAAGGACGAGCATCCC
>DAIMZB010000122.1:0-3349 GCA_036734185.1 Thiobacillaceae bacterium
TATTTATGCAATCATTTAACCGCATTGCACTTCGTGGTTGAATCCGCCTTATTTAAAGCAACGGCGGATAGGTGATCAGGATTTAGATCTAAATGACAATGCGGAAGAGTTTTCCTTTTGGATATCTTCCATCCGGCCAACCGTGGGTGTCTGTCCGAACCCCAGTTACTTGAGTTGACAATACATGTCGGAATCCTTTTCTACAATTGCTGCAATCCTGGCCTGGCCGTTAGCGATTGCAGTCGCGTGGCTGGCGGGTGAGTTCGGCCAACGCTGGTTGTTGTTGCCGCGCATCAGCAGTTACGGCATAGCTGGCTTTTTCATGGCGGTGAGCCAGGGCGGGTTTCTCGCTGCACCTTCGGGCAGTGCGATTCTGTTGCTCGCTGATTTTGCATTTTCATTGATGTTGTTTGAGTTGGGCTTTCGTATCAATCTGCGTTGGCTGCGCGCCGATCCCTGGTTGGGCGTGACCAGCCTGGTCGAATCAGCTGCTACTTTTGCTGCGATCTTTTTGCTCGCACGGTTTATGGAGGTGCCGATGATGCCGGCGCTGCTGCTAGCGGCGCTGGCGATGTCCACTTCACCGGCGGCGGTGGTGCGCGTGGTTAATGAGCTGAAGAGTTCCGGCCAGGTCACGGAGCGGCTGTTGCATCTGTCGGCCTTCAACTGCGTGCTCGCCGTGGTGGTTTTCAAGATGGTGGTCGGCTACTGGATACTGTCCAGTGCGGGCAGCCTGTTCCATGCAGCGTGGAACAGTCTCATGGTCGTCGCAGTGTCTGCGGGTATCGGCGTGCTGTTCGGCGTCGCCGTTCCGGCGCTGTTGCGCGGCAGTGGTGCGGTCGGGCGCAATGCGACGGTGGCCTTTGCCATTGCGGTGCTGCTACTGACAGCCCTGACGCTGGGCTTCAGTTTTTCACCTCTGCTGGCGGCGCTGGTCTTCGGGCTGGTGGCGCGGCACCGCCGGGTGATTTTTTCGCAGGCGCAGAACAATTTCGGTGCGCTGGGCGATTTGCTGACGGTGCTGCTGTTTGTGTTCGTGGCGGCTTCGGTGGAATGGAAACAGGTGGTGGATGGCGCCGGACTGGCGCTGGCGGTGCTCGTTGTACGTCTCGCGGTAAAGATGCTGAGTACGACGCTTTTCGCACGCCTGAGCGGCATCACCTGGCGCAAGGGCGCTTTGACCGGGCTGGCGATGACGCCGATGTCGGTGTTCGTGATCCTGCTGCTGGAACACACGCGACATCTCGATCTCGGCGCTTTCGAGCAGGTAGCGGGCATTGCTGCCATCGTGATTTTTCTGGAAGTGGCCGCTCCGGTGCTGACCCAGCGTGCGCTGGTCTGGGCCGGTGAGGCTCGCCGCTGAGGAGGCCGCGCCATGCCGCTTGAACCTTTCAAGGCCAGTCAGTCCCTGACCATGGGTGTGGAGCTGGAACTGCAACTGGTTAATCCGACGGATTTTGATCTGACGGCTTCAGCGCCCGATCTGCTGCACCTGTTGACCCTGCGCGCGTTTCCCGGCGATGTGAAGCCGGAGATGACGGAGAGCATGATTGAGGTATCGACGGATGTGCATGCCCGCCATGATGAAATGCTGGCGCAACTGGTGCAGATCCGCGATGTCATGGTAGCTGCCGGCGACCGGCTCAATGTGTCGATCTGCGGCGGCGGCACACATCCCTTCCAGCACTGGGTGGAACAGCACATTTTCGCCAAGCCGCGCTTTGAGCAGCTGTCGCAGCTTTATGGTTACCTCGCCAAGCAGTTCACTGTGTTCGGCCAGCATGTGCACATCGGCTGCGCCAGTGCCGACGAGGCGCTGTACCTGTTGCATGCGCTGAATCCTTATGTGCCGCATTTCATCGCGCTGTCGGCGTCATCGCCCTTCCTGCAGGGCGTCGATACGCTGTTTGATTCGTCACGGCTGAATTCGGTTTTTGCGTTTCCATTGAGCGGGCGCGCACCTTTCCTGCTCGACTGGGCTGAGTTCGAGCACGGTTATTTTGCCAAGATGGAAAACACCGGCGTGGTCAAAAGCATGAAGGATTTTTACTGGGACATCCGGCCCAAGCCGGAATTCGGCACCATCGAGCTGCGCGTCTGTGATACACCGCTGACCATCGAGCGTGCAGCGGCGCTGGCGGCCTATATGCAGGCACTGTGCCGGATGTTGCTGGACCGCCGCCGGCCGCCACCAGTGGAGGACGACTATCTGGTCTACAGCTACAACCGCTTCCAGGCCTGCCGCTTTGGTTTTGACGGCGTGATCGTCCATCCGCAGAGCAACGAGAGCATCGGTCTGCGTGATGACATTCTCGCGACACTGCGCGAACTGGAGCCGCATGCTGCTGCGTTGAACAGTCTGCCCGCGTTGAGTGAATTGCATCGCGCGGTGGCCTATGAAGGCAGCCATGCCGGCCTGCTGCGCAGGCAGTTTGCGAAGGAGGGCGGTGTCGAAGGCATGGTAGACGCAGCGGCGCGCCTGTTTCGCGGTGAGCGCTCTTCATGAGGCGGCGCCGTCCTGTGCACATCGGTTTGTCGGCCCGGCTGTTTCATCCGGAGCAGGGCAGCCGCGGCATCAAAACCAAAACGCTGCAGGTGCTGGAGCAGTCCGTGGCGCACTGGGTGATGGCGAGGGATGTGCTGGTGCTGATGGTTCCCTCCATCACCAGCGACGGATCGTTGATGCGCAGTGATATCCGCCTGCGCGATTACGCGGAATACCTGGACGGGTTGATCCTCCAGGGCGGCGCCGATGTGAGTCCGCAGGCCTATAACGAGGAGCCGTTGCGCCCGGAGTGGGCGGGCGATCCGGTGCGAGACGCCTATGAGCTTGAGCTGCTCCACGAATTCATGGAGGCGCGCAAACCGGTCCTCGGCATTTGTCGTGGCATGCAGCTGATCAATGTTGCGCTCGGTGGCTCGCTGTACCAGGATCTGCCGAGCCAGCGGCCAGGGGCCGTTGCCCACGAGAGCGATGTCTATGACCGCAACATCCATGACGTGGCTTTTACGCCGGATGGCAAGCTGAGCCGCTGGTTCAGCGGGCTTGCCGGAGGAAGGGTGGTGTCCATTCATCACCAGGGCGTCAACCGTCCCGGCAAAGATTTGTTGGTCGAAGCTGTGTCCGGGGACGGCGTGATCGAGGCGATCAGTTGGAAGGGACCGGGGTTTGTCTGCGGCGTGCAATGGCACCCGGAGTTTCATAATCTTCCGGAAGAAGAGCTTCTGGACTGCGCCCCACTAATCGAAAGTTTCCTCAACGCTGCGAAAACCTAGTTCGATTGCGCTACGTCTATTCACTGTTTCCAGAAAAGTGGCCCGAGGCGGGGCGGGGGAGGCAGTGTTAGGG
>DAIMZB010000123.1:0-3293 GCA_036734185.1 Thiobacillaceae bacterium
TCCCGACAAGGAAAAGGATGCGGTGCGCCGCGAAGGCATGGAGCGCGCGCTGGTCTACATGGGCCTCAATCCCAATACCGCGATCAAGGACATCCGCATCGACAAGGTGTTCATCGGCTCCTGCACCAATTCGCGCATTGAAGACCTGCGCGCCGCCGCTTCGGTGGTCCGCGGACGGCGAAAGGCGCAGAACGTGAAGCTGGCGCTGGTTGTGCCCGGCTCCGGTCAGGTGAAGCTGCAGGCCGAGAAGGAAGGGCTGGACCGAATATTCAAGGATGCCGGCTTTGAATGGCGCGAGCCGGGCTGCTCGATGTGCCTGGGCATGAACGCCGACCGGCTGGAACCCGGCGAGCGCTGCGCGTCAACCTCGAACCGCAATTTCGAGGGCCGCCAGGGCACCGGCGGCCGCACGCACCTGGTGAGTCCGGCCATGGCCGCGGCGGCCGGCGTGGCGGG
Organism: Thiobacillaceae bacterium; assembly: GCA_036734185.1. Taxonomy (GTDB): domain Bacteria; phylum Pseudomonadota; class Gammaproteobacteria; order Burkholderiales; family Thiobacillaceae; genus UBA6918. Next base: position 457 of record DAIMZB010000123.1, read on the forward strand.
GCATTTTGTCGACGTACGCGAACTTCGATAATTCGACGGAGGGAGATTGTCATGCGCAAGTGGATTCTGGGCATTGCAATTCTGGCCACGCTGGGCGGCTGCAACACCATGCAGGGCCTGGGCAAGGATGTGAAACAGGGCGGCGAGGCCATCGAGCGCGCCGCAAAGAAATAGCCTGGACGGCAGCAGGCGACAGGCAGTAACAAACCGCGACGGACGTTTCAATCAGGACGCAAGACCATGCAGAAATTCAATGTACACAAGGGGCTGGTGGCGCCGATGGACCGCGCCAATGTCGATACCGACGCCATCATTCCCAAGCAGTTCCTGAAATCCATCCGCCGCATCGGCTTCGGGCAGAACCTGTTCGACGCCTGGCGCTACATGGATGAGGGCCAGCCCGGGCAGGACTGCACCAACCGCCCGCTGAACCGGGACTTCGTGCTCAACCAGCCGCGCTACAAGGGCGCCTCCATCCTGCTCGCGCGAAAGAACTTCGGCTGCGGCTCCTCGCGCGAACATGCGCCCTGGGCGCTGGGCGAGTACGGCTTTCGCGCCATCATCGCACCCTCCTACGGCGACATTTTTTTCAACAATTCGCTGAAGAACGGCCTTTTGCCCATCGTGCTGGACGAGGCCAAGGTCGATCGCCTGTTCAATGAGGCGGCGCCGTTTCCCGGCTATGCGCTGGAGATCAACCTGGAGGCGCAGGTGGTGATCAAGCCCGACGGTTCCTCCTACAGCTTCGACGTCGAGCCCTTCAGCAAGTACTGCCTGCTGAACGGTTTCGACGACATCGGCCTGACGCTGCGTCATGCCGAAACGATCCGCGCGTTCGAGAACAAACGCAAAATCGAGCAGCCCTGGCTGTTCACCTGATTGCAGAGTGAATGGCCGGGGTTCTGAAAGGAACCCCGGCTTTTTTCGTTTTTGGGGTGGCGATGAACAAGGGGGCTGCGCTCCCTCGCAACCGCCCGGTTCAGAGGTTTCAGGGGACACACAATGAAGATCGCGGTACTTCCCGGCGACGGGATAGGCAAGGAAATCATCGTCGAGGCGCAGCGCGTGCTGCGGGCCCTCGACCTGGGCGTGGACATGCAGGAGGCCCCGGTGGGCGGCACTGCCTACGAGGCCTGCGGCGAACCGCTGCCCACGGCGACGCTCGACCTTTGCAAGGCGGCCGATGCCATCCTGTTCGGCGCGGTGGGTGATCCGCGCTACGACGCCATCCCGCGAGACAAGCGGCCGGAGCAGGCCATCCTCGGCCTTCGCAAGGAGCTGGGCCTGTTCGCCAACCTGCGGCCGGCCACGGTGTTTCCGGAACTGGCGGGGGCTTCCTCGCTGCGCCCCGAGGTGGTGGCGGGGCTGGACATCCTGATCCTTCGCGAACTGACCGGCGACATCTACTTCGGCCAGCCGCGCGGCATCCGCAAGGTGGAAACGGGCCCATTTGCCGGGCATCGGGAAGGCTTTGACACCATGCGTTACAGCGAACCGGAGGTGCGTCGCATCGCGCAGGTGGGCTTCGAGGCGGCGCGCAAGCGCGGCCGCAAGCTGTGCTCGGTGGACAAGGCCAATGTGCTGGAGACCTCGCAACTGTGGCGCGAGGTGGTGACGCAGATGGGCAAGGACTATCCCGACGTCGAGCTGTCGCACATGTATGTCGACAATGCCGCCATGCAGCTGGTGCGTAACCCCAAGCAGTTTGATGTCATCGTCACCGGCAACATGTTCGGCGACATCCTTTCGGACGAGGCCTCGATGCTGACCGGCTCGATCGGCATGCTGCCCTCGGCGTCGATGGATGAACACGGCAAGGGTCTCTACGAGCCCATCCACGGTTCGGCCCCCGACATCGCGGGCAAGGGCGTGGCCAATCCGCTGGCGACCATACTGTCGGTGGCGATGATGCTGCGCTACAGCCTGGACCGCGCTGCGGCGGCTGATCGCATCGAAGCGGCGGTGAAGAAGGTGCTGGCACAGGGTCTGCGCACCCCCGACATCCATCAGGCCGGCAGCAAAAAGGTCGGCACCCGCGAAATGGGCGAGGCGGTACTCGCAGCGCTGTAATTTGAAACGGTTTCGGGACGCGGTGTTCCGGGCAAGGAAACGAAAATGCAGAAGACAGGAATAGTCGGTTGGCGCGGCATGGTGGGATCGGTGCTGGTCGGGCGCATGAAGGAAGAGCGCGATTTCGATCTCATCGATCCGGTGTTCTTTTCCACCTCGCAGGCCGGCGGCAAGGGGCCGGACATCGGGCGGGCAACGGCGCCGGTGGCGGATGCGAAATCCGTGGACGCGCTCAAGGCAATGGACATCATCATCTCCTGCCAGGGCGGCGATTACACCAATGACATGCACCCGAAGCTTCGCGCGGCCGGGTGGGGCGGCTACTGGATTGATGCCGCCTCGGCACTGCGCATGAACGACAATGCGGTGATCATTCTTGATCCGGTCAACCGCGCCGACATCGATGCCGCGGTGAAGCGCGGCCTGAAGGACTACATCGGCGGCAACTGCACGGTGAGCCTGATGCTGCTGGCCATGCACGGCCTTTTCAAGGCCGACCTGATCGAATGGATGACGGCCATGACCTACCAGGCGGCCTCCGGCGCCGGCGCCGAGAACATGCGCGAACTGGTGGCGCAGATGGGGGCGGTGCATGGATCCGTGGCTTCCATGCTGGAGGACCCCGCCAAGGGGATACTCGACATTGACAGGACGGTGGCCGGCGCCCTGCGCGACCCCGCCTTTCCAACCAGGAATTTCGGCGCCCCGCTGGCGGGAAGCCTGCTGCCCTGGATCGACAAGGACCTGGGCAACGGGCAAAGCAAGGA
>DAIMZB010000124.1:0-3264 GCA_036734185.1 Thiobacillaceae bacterium
AAATCACGTTCCTCGGATTCCCGCTGGGCTTCTACATGTCAGCCCAAGGCTCGCTGATCATCTACGTGGTGATCATCGGCGTCTACGCGCTGTACATGAAAAAGCTCGACAAGGAATATAACGTCGACGAAGGAGACCTGGGATGAGCACCTTCTCGCAATCCGCGTTTAATACGCAGCTGAAAAAAACCTACACCTGGTACACCGGCGGTTTCATCCTGTTCCTGGTCGCCTTGGCGATTGCGGAGCAGATGGGCATGTCCAGGACCTGGATCGGCTACTGGTTCCTGTTTGCGACTGTGGCTTTGTATGCCGGCATCGGCATCATGAGCCGGACCGCTGAGGTGTCGGAATACTATGTCGCGGGACGCCGGGTTCCGGCCCTGTTCAACGGCATGGCGACCGGCGCGGACTGGATGAGTGCAGCCTCCTTCATCGGCATGGCCGGCACGTTGTTCCTGTCCGGCTACGACGGCCTTGCCTTCGTGATGGGCTGGACCGGCGGCTACTGCCTGGTGGCACTGTTCCTCGCCCCCTACCTGCGCAAGTTCGGTCAGTTCACCATTCCCGACTTCCTCGGCGCACGCTACGGCGGCAACATCGTCCGCACCCTCGGCATCATCGCCGCGATCGTCTGCTCCTTCGTTTACGTGGTGGCGCAGATTTACGGCGTCGGTCTGATCACCAGCCGCTTCACCGGCCTGGAGTTCGGCATCGGCGTATTCGTCGGCCTCGGCGGCATTCTGGTGTGCTCGATGCTCGGTGGCATGAAAGCGGTGACCTGGACCCAGGTGGCTCAATACATCATCCTGATCATCGCCTACATGACCCCCGTGGTCTGGCTGGGCATCAAACACACCGGCATCCCGGTGCCGCAGATCGCCTACGGCGTCACGCTGCAGAAAGTCGGCGAACTGGAGAAGAAAATCAACGCGGACCCGAAAGAACTCGAAGTCCGCAAGATTTACAAGGACAGGGCTGACGCTGCCAACGCGGCACTGAAGGATCCGGCCAAAGCCTACGCCGACGGCAAAGCCAAACTCGAGCAGAACGTGAGCAGCCTCAAGGCTGCCAATGCGCCTGCCGACCAGGTGTCCGCTGCGGAGAAAGCCCTGGCCGCCTATCCCAAAGACGAAGCCGCGGCTAAAGGTCAATGGACCAAGGAGAAAGGCCTGACCGCACGTGCAGCACCGGTCAGACCCCATGCCGATCCATTTCCCGGCAAGGATGAAGCCGCACGTGACCTCGCACGGTTGAACTTCCTCGGCATCGTGTTCTGCATGATGTTCGGCACCGCTGCACTGCCGCACATCCTGATGCGTTACTACACGACACCCAGCGTTCAGGAAGCCCGCGTATCGGTGTTCTGGTCGCTGTTCTTCATCTTCCTGCTCTACTTCACGGCGCCCTGCCTCGCGGTATTGGCCAAGTACGACATGTTCAGCAACCTGGTCGGCAGCAGTTTCGCTTCACTACCGGCGTGGGCTGCGGCATGGGCCAAGGTCGATCCGAGTCTGCTCAGCATCAGCGATATCAACAAGGACGGTATCGTGCAGTGGGCGGAAGTTGCCATCGGCGGCGATCTGATCGTTCTGGCCACGCCGGAAATTGCCGGACTGCCCTATGTGGTATCGGGGCTGGTGGCTGCCGGCGGTCTGGCGGCTGCGCTGTCCACCGCGGACGGCCTGCTGCTGACGATTGCCAACGCGCTGTCGCATGACCTGTATTACAAGATGATCGACCCCAACGCTTCGACCGCGAAGCGCGTGACGATCTCCAAGGTCCTGCTGGTTGCCGTGGCCATTGCCGCCGCCTGGGTGACCTCGCTCAAACCAGGTGACATCCTGTTCTTGGTGGGTGCGGCGTTCTCGCTAGCAGCTTCAGCCTTCTTCCCGCCGCTGGTCATGGGTGTGTTCTGGAAGCGGGCCAACAAGTGGGGCGCGATCATCGGCATGACAGCCGGCCTGTCGGTCTGCCTCTACTACATGCTGCGCACCTACCCGTTCTTCACCAATATGGGTGTTCCGAAGATGGATCTGTGGTTCGGCCTGAACCCGATCTCAGCCGGTGTGTTCGGCCTGCCTGTGGGCCTGCTGACGATCTTCGTGGTCAGCCTGCTGACCCCGGCACCGGACAAGGAAACCCAGGAACTGGTGGAGCACGTCCGCTACCCGAACCTGAAAGCTGCTTAAGACAGCTGACGCTCTGCAACAAGGCCCGCTTCGGCGGGCCTTGTTCTTGTACGCCTTCCCTTCGCAACCTTGCACGACAAAGCACCTTGCCTGGTGCATTTTTGGAATAAAATCGTTCGATGATCAGTGACTACCGATGGCATCGCCTGCGCGCCGATTTCCTGCTTTTTTTCAACCGGCAGGCCAGTGGCATGGCCGCACTGGAATCAGCCCTGGCCGCTGATGAATCGGACACTGCCGCCAAAATCACGCTCGGCGTCTACTATGGTGAAAAAGGCCAGTATGCCGCCGCCGAGAAACATTTCCGCTCGGCGCTTCGCGATGAACCGGAAAATGCGAATTATTTATTCAACCTCGGGTTTGTGCAGCAAAAGCAGGATTTGCATGCCGAGGCCATCAACTCTTTCGATGCCACGATCCGCATCAACCCGGGTCTCGACCGGGCCTGGTTCGGCCGCGGCATGTCCCGGGTTGCCATGGGACAAAGGGAACAGGCCATTGCAGACTTTGAGCAGGCGGCGAAGCTGCAACCGATGAACCCGCACCCGTTGATTGAACTGGGCCTGCAATATCACGCCGCCAACAATCCCGAGAAGGTGGCCGAAGTCATCAGGAAACTGCGCGAATTCGATCCGAAAGCCATGAAACAACTGATGCAGGCGACACAAACAACCATGGAAGCGAAAAGCTGATGTACGTCCTCGTGCTCATGCTCAAAGCCGTCAATGAGGTGGCGCTGGTCGCACTGATCAGTCAGGGCGCTCTGTTCATCCTTGCCGGATCAAAGCGCGACAACAATTTCGTCTACTTCATCCTGAAATCCATCACCATGCCGGTGATGAAATTCGCCCGACTGATCACGCCGCGCGTGGTCCTTGACCAGCACATCGGCTGGGTTGCGCTGTTCCTGTTGCTGGTCGCCGAAGTCCTGCTGATTCTGGCCAAGATATCGCTGCACCTCGAAGCCGCAGCCGGCGCCTGAAAAGAGCGAGAAACCCTGTTTTCAAAGGCTTTTTTTGTTGCTTGTTTTGACCCGCTCGATTATCCTGTCGACCCTTCCGGAGAGGTGGATG
>DAIMZB010000125.1:0-3263 GCA_036734185.1 Thiobacillaceae bacterium
GGTGTTCAAGGGCGACTGGGCAACCTTCGGCAAGGCGGACAAGTTCCCCTACGTCTGCACCACCTATCGGCTCACCGAGCATTTCCACTTCTGGACCAAGCATGCCCGGCTGGATGCCATCCTCCAGCCCGAGCAATTCGTGGAGATCGGCGAGGAGCTGGCCGCTGAAAAAGGCATCAAGGCCGGTGACAAGGTGAAGGTGCTGTCGAACCGCGGCTTCATCATCGCGGCGGCGGTGGTCACCAAACGCATCCGGCCGCTGACCATCGCCGGCAAGAAGGTGCACACGGTGGGCGTGCCGATCCACTGGGGTTTCAAGGGTGTGGCCAAGAACGGCTACATCACCAACACCCTGACGCCGTTCGTGGGCGACGCGAATACCCAGACGCCTGAATTCAAGTCGTTCCAGGTGAACGTCGAGAAGGTATAAGGAGACGGCCATGGCACTGCAATCCCTAGACATCACGGCCCGGTCCGCCACCACCACCCCTTCTCCGTCCGCGCGCGGCGAAGCGGTCAAGGTGGCCAAGCTGATCGACATTTCCAAGTGCATCGGCTGCAAGGCCTGCCAGGTGGCGTGCATGGAGTGGAACGACCTGCGCGACGAGGTCGGCACGAACGTCGGCGTGTATGACAATCCGCGCGACCTCACCGACCAGTCGTGGACGGTGATGCGCTTCGCGGAAGTCGAGGTACAGTCGGGCAAGCTCGAATGGCTGATCCGCAAGGACGGCTGCATGCACTGCGCCGACCCCGGCTGTCTCAAGGCCTGCCCTTCGCCGGGCGCGATCGTGCAGTACTCGAACGGCATTGTCGATTTCCACGAGGAAAACTGCATCGGCTGCGGCTATTGCATCACCGGCTGCCCGTTCAACATCCCGCGCATTTCCAAGAAGGACGGCAAGGTCTACAAGTGCACGCTGTGCTCGGATCGCGTCGCGGTCGGCATGGAACCCGCCTGCGTGAAGACCTGCCCTACCGGCGCCATCGTCTTCGGTTCCAAGGAAGACATGGTCCACCACGCCGAAGGACGTATCGCCGACCTCAAGGAGCGCGGCTACCAGAACGCCGGGCTTTACGATCCGCAAGGCGTCGGCGGCACGCACGTGATGTACGTGCTGCAGCATGCCGATCAGCCGGGAATCTATTCCAACCTGCCCAAGGACCCCAGCATCAGTCCCATGGTCTCGCTGTGGAAAGGCATCACCAAACCGCTCGCCAGCTTCGGGCTGGGCCTTGCGGTGCTGGCCGGCTTCTTCCACTACATGACGGCGGGCCCAAGCGAGGTGGAGGATGAAGAGGAGCACACATCATGACCGAACAACTTGTCAGGCGCTACACGGCAAACCAGCGCACCAACCACTGGATCATTGCCATCAGCTTCATCCTGCTGGCGATCTCCGGCCTGGCGCTGTTCCATCCCGCGTTCTTCTTCCTTTCCAGCCTGCTGGGGGGCGGCACCTGGTCGCGCATCCTGCATCCGTTCATCGGCGTCGTGCTGGCGGTTGCATTTTTCGCCTTCGCGGCGGGCCTGTGGTCGCACAACAAGATCACCGCCGTCGACAAGGAATGGCAGAAGCGCCTGGGCGACGTCCTCTGCAACAAGACCCGGGGACTGCCTGAAATCGGCAAGTACAACATCGGGCAGAAATACCTGTTCTGGACGCTGGTTGTTGCCATCGCCCTGCTGGCGATCTCGGGCGTCGTCATCTGGCAGCCGTGGTTCACGCCCTATTTCCCCATCGTTGTCGTCCGCGTGGCGTCACTGCTGCACGCGTTCGCCGGCTTCATCGCCATCCTGGCCATCATCATTCACATCTATTCGGCCATCTGGGTCAAGGGCTCGGTACGCGCCATGACGCGCGGCACGGTCACCACCGCCTGGGCCAAACACCACCACCCGGCCTGGTACAAGGAAGTCAGCAAAGGAAACCGATGAGCACGGGCGTCATCCTGCAGCCGGGGCAACTCGAGGCGCCGGCCGGCAACATTCCCTTCCTGCGCCTGCCGGTTCGGGCCAACCTGTTCAAGGACCGCGCCGCACGTTTCCGCCAGCTTGCTGTCAGCCACAAGCTGGGAGACTTCCTCGAATTCATGGCCAGCGTGGCCGAAGCGCAACACGCCGCCCTGATGCATTTTCCGAAAGTCCCCCTGCCCGACACGGCCCAACTAGCCCTGTCCCGCGAACACGGCATGCCCGCGCTTGCCGCCCGTTCCTGGCCGCGCGACCCGGCATGGCGAAAGGTGCTGCACGAAATCGCCGACAGGGTCTACTCAGAGGCCCAGAAATCGGTCAGGGAAGCAATCACTCACTTGCGAACACTCGACGAGGCCAGCCTGGAAAAGCTCGCCGATGCGATCCTGGACGGGCGTTTCCATGACGCCGATCTGGCGGCCTCGCCTTTTGCTGCGGCCGCCCTGCAGGTGTACTGGACGCACATGGCCACCACGCTCGGGCCCGCCGCCTTCGATCGCACCGACCTGCCCAACCTGTGCCCGGTGTGCGCCTCCTCGCCGGTGGGGAGCATCGTGCGCATCGGCTCGGAACAGGGTCTGCGTTATCTGCACTGCTCGTTGTGCAGCTCGGAATGGCACATGGTGCGCGCCAAGTGCAGTAACTGCGAGTCCACCAAGGGCATCGCCTACTACACCATCGAAGGCGACAAGGGCGCGGTCAAGGCGGAGTCCTGCGAAGCGTGCGGTTCCTACCTGAAAATTCTCTATCTCGAGAAGGATCCGCTGCTCGACCCCACTGCGGACGACCTCGCCACCCTGGCCCTCGACATTCTCATGGACGAAGCCGGCGTGCGACGCAGCGGGCCCAACCTGTTCTTGCTGTCTGCATAACCTATAGTGCATTAACACCTGGAAGGGGGTGCCATGGCGCGTTGCGTCTGGTGACATGCATATGCTTCAATCCATCTCGCTGGCGGCGATTCCTGCCGTCGACCGCGTGTTGAGCGTGCCGGCCGTGCAGGCGCTCGCCGCAGAATATGGGCGCGATCCTGCGCTTGCCGCGACGCGCAGCGTGCTCTCGCAACTGCGCGAACGCGCCCGCAATGGAGAGCTGGCTGCCGAGAGCCTTACTGAAGGCCTTATCGCCGAGCAGGTGCGCGCCGAACTTGAACAGGCCTCGCGCCCTTCCCTGCGCCGGGTATTCAATCTCACCGGCACCGTGCTGCATACCAACCTCGGCCGTGCCCCGCTGCCGGAAGAAGGCCGTGCCGTCGTAGATGCGCCAGAAGGTTTCCTCGTCGAAGAAC
>DAIMZB010000126.1:0-3242 GCA_036734185.1 Thiobacillaceae bacterium
ATGATATTTCGGGCGCATACCTGGGCGCCCTCGACTGCGCCGCCGGACGAAATCTCGACATCGCCTTCTGAATGCACATTGCCAATCACGTACCCATCCACCCGCAGGTTGCCGGCCGCATGGATGTCGCCTTTGATTTCCGTGCCCTTGCTGATGAAGGTCATCGCCATGTTCTGGCTATCCGGTTTCTTTTCTTCCTTGGCCGCCCTGGATTTGAACCCCATACTCGCCTCCCTTGTCTAGTTGCTTTTCACATAGCGCGCGGGATCAATCGTCTGTCCGCGGTAGTAAAGGGTGTAATGCAGATGCGGCCCGCTAGAGCGCCCGGTATTGCCGGAAAAGCCGACGACTTGGCCGCGTTCGACCTTGTCCCCCACCTTGACGCCAACCCTGGAAAGGTGCGCAAACACACTGCGGTAGCCGAACCCGTGATTGATCACGATGCGATTGCCGTTGGGCCCGTCGTAACCAGCTTCCTCCACACGGCCAGGGCCGGTTGCCAGCACCGGGGTGCCAGGGTCAAGGCGGAAATCGATGCCATTGTGGAATTCGTAGCCGTTGCCAAAGGGGTTGCCGCGCAGGCCATAACCCGAGCTGATCTCCGTGCCGCGTCCAATGGGCATGCCGACCGGGCGCGAGGCTTCGCGCATCAGCGCGGATTCCAGCCTTGGCAGCAGGCTGTCCAGCGTGTCATCCAGCACTGTGAGTTCGGAGCGCATGATTTGCGACGCGTTGGCCGCATTCAGTGGGATGGCCATGCCTCCCTTCGGCCCGCCGTTCTCCACCGGGTAGACGCCCTGGGTTTTATTGACAATCCCGTGCACGCTCGCAGCCAGCTTCTCGACCCGTTCCTTGAGGTTGAACATGTGCTGGCCCATGTTCTGTTTTTCCTCGATGAGCTTTTCGTTGCTGGACTCGAGCATGGCGATCTTCTCGGCCTGCTGGTCGGCCCTGGCGATCGCCTCCATGTTGGAGATATGTGAATACGCCACATAAAAAGTGCCGCCGAACCAGGCCAGGAACAGCAGCCCCAGCACCCGGCCTGCTTTTTTAAGGGTGTCGAGGTTGATGCGGAAGGTATGCGCGTCATGGCCGGTGCGAGCCACCACGATTTCCAGGTAGTGCGGGTGCCGGCCGGCACGACCCTCGGGTTTGCGGAAATAATCGCGCATCCGGCGCAGCATCAGTCCTCGCCCTCGCTTTCCTGGATCGACTCGATGCCAATGAGCTTCTGGCCTTCGTCCAGGTTGATCAGGGTGACGCCCTGGGTGGCGCGGCCCATTTCGCGGATTTCCTTTACGCGGGTGCGGATCAGCACGCCGCCGTCGGTGATCAGCATGATCTCGTCGTCTTCCGTGACGAGCGTCGCGGCCACAACCTTGCCGTTCCTGGCCGTGGTCTGGATCGCGATCATGCCCTGGGTGCCGCGCGCATGGCGGGTGTACTCGGTGATGAGGGTGCGCTTGCCGTAGCCATTCTCGGTCGCGGTCAGCACAGAATCGGTCTCGTTCTCCGCCACCAGCAGCGAGATGACCTGCTTGCCCTCGCCCAGGCGCATGCCGATCACGCCGCGCGCGTTGCGGCCCATCGGGCGCACGTCGTTCTCGTCGAAGCGCACCGCCTTGCCACCGTCGGAGAACAGCATGACGTCATGCTTGCCGTCGGTGATGGCGGCGCCAATCAGGAAGTCGCCGTCATCCAGGCCGACCGCGATGATGCCGGCCGTGCGCGGGCGCGAGAACTCGGTGAGCGGCGTCTTCTTGACGATGCCGTTGGAGGTCGCCATGAACACGTAGTGCTCGTCGTCGAACGTCTTGACCGGCAGCAGGGTGTTGATCTTCTCACCTTCCACCAGCGGCAACAGGTTGACGATGGGCTTGCCGCGCGAGGTGCGGGTGCCCTGCGGCACGTTGTAGACCTTGATCCAGTACATACGGCCGCGGTTGGAGAAGCACAGGATGTAGTCGTGGGTGTTGGCCACGAACAGCTTCTCAATGAAGTCGTCTTCCTTGGTGCCCGCCGCCTGCTTGCCCCGTCCGCCGCGCTTTTGCGCGCGATAGTCGGCCAGCGGCTGGGTCTTGATGTAGCCGGAGTGCGAAAGCGTCACCACCATGTCTTCCGGCGCAATCAGGTCCTCCATCGACAGGTCCTGGGTGTCGGTGACGATCTGCGAGCGGCGCTTGTCGCCGAACTGTTCCATGACCTGGCCCAGTTCTTCGCGGATGATCTGGGTCACGCGCGAGGAATTGGCGAGGATGTCGAGCAGGTCGGCAATGCGCTCCATGACTTCCTTGTATTCGCCGACGATCTTGTCCTGCTCCAGGTTGGTCAGGCGCTGCAGCTGCATTTCCAGAATGCGCTGGGCCTGGACGTCGGACAGGTGGTAGCCGTCCTTGTGCAGGCCGTATTGCGGCGCCAGGCCGGCCGGGCGCGAAAAATCGGGGTCGACGCGTGCCAGCATCTCCTCTACCAGCGCCGAGCGCCAGGCCTTGCCCATCAGCTTTTCCTTGGCGATGGGCGGGGTCTCGGAGGACTTGATGATCTGGATGATTTCGTCGACGTTGGACAGCGCCACCGCCAGGCCTTCCAGGATGTGGCCGCGGTCGCGTGCCTTCTTGAGCTCGAACACGGTGCGCCGCGTCACCACCTCGCGGCGGTGGCGCAGGAAGGCGTCGAGCATTTCCTTCAGGTTGAGCAATCTGGGCTGGCCATCGACCAGCGCCACCATGTTCATGCCGAAGGTGTCCTGCATCTGCGTATCTTTGTACAGATTGTTCAGGATCACGTCGGCGTTCTCACCGCGCTTGAGTTCGATGACCACGCGCATGCCGGATTTATCGGACTCGTCGCGCAAATCTGAAATGCCTTCCAGCCGCTTGTCGCGCACCAGCTCGCCGATCTTGATCAGCAAATTGGCCTTGTTCACCTGATAAGGCAGCTCGTCAATGATGATGGCCTGGCGCTCGCCCTTGCCGATGTCCTCGAAATGGCACTTGGCGCGCATGACCACGCGGCCGCGGCCGGTGCGGTAGCCTTCGCGCACGCCGGACAGGCCGTAGATGATGCCGGCGGTGGGGAAATCGGGCGCCGGCACCAGCTCGATCAGCTCGTCGACCGAGGTTTCCGGGTTGTCCAGCAGGGCCAGGCAGGCCTTGCCGACTTCGTTCAGGTTGTGCGGCGGAATGTTGGTCGCCATGCCCACGGCGATGCCGGAACTGCCGTTGATCAGCAGGTTGGGGATC
>DAIMZB010000127.1:0-3189 GCA_036734185.1 Thiobacillaceae bacterium
CCACGACAACAGGAATCACAATCCTGGACTCTACCAACTGAGCTACAGCCACCACCGTAAAACCTTCATTGATCCAGTGCGGATCAATCAACATCAAAACCAAACTGGCCTGCCCGACAGGAGTCGAACCTGTGACCCTCGGCTTAGAAGGCCGATGCTCTATCCAGCTGAGCTACGGGCAGTTTGATCTGCTGCGGGCACGGGGCGGAAACAATCCGGTGGTCGGGGCGGAGGGATTCGAACCCCCGACATCTTGCTCCCAAAGCAAGCGCGCTACCGGACTGCGCTACGCCCCGAAAGACCGCGAATTATGCCTGAATGAATATATCCGGGTCAATTTCGGCTTGAGGGGGGATGCCACTATTTGCGAAAATAGCGCCTTTATCCATCAGCCCAATGTGTGGCGCGCCATGACTGCCCAACTTCTTGACGGCAAAGCCCTTTCCGAACGCATCGTAGACGAACTCAGGCAGCGCGTTGACGCCCTGGTCGCATCCGGCAGGCGCGCGCCCACGCTGGCGGTAATTCTGGTGGGCGACGATCCGGCCTCAGCCATTTACGTGCGCAACAAGAAGCGCGCCTGCGAGCGCGCCAATGTACGCTCGGTGTCGCACGACCTGCCCGCTTCAACCAGCCAGGCGGAACTGCTGGCGCTGATCGACCGGCTGAACGACGACCCTGAAGTGGACGGCATCCTGGTGCAGATGCCCATGCCCAAGCAGATCGATCCGGAAACGGTGATCGAACGCATTCATCCTGACAAGGACGTGGACGGTTTTCATCCCTACAACATCGGCCGCCTCGCGGTGCGCATGCCTACGCTGCGCTCCTGCACGCCCATGGGCGTGATGACGCTCTTGAAAAGCCTGCACAGTGACATGCGCGGCATGAATGCGCTGGTGGTGGGCGCGTCCAATCACGTGGGTCGCCCCATGGGACTGGAACTCCTGATGGAGGGCTGCACCGTGACCACGGCCAACAGCCAGACCAGGAACCTCCCCGTCCTGGCGCTGCAGGCCGACATCGTGGTGGTCGCGGTGGGGCGCCCCAACCTGGTCAAGGGCGAGTGGATCAAGGAAGGCGCGACCGTAGCGGATGTCGGCATCAACCGCCTGCCTGATGGCCGCATTTGCGGCGACGTGGAATTTGCCGTGGCCTCGGCGCGCGCGGCGTGGATCACGCCGGTGCCGGGCGGGGTGGGGCCGATGACAGTCGCCTCGCTGCTACAGAACACCCTGCAGGCCTACGAAACCCACGCGAAATAGGTTTGACAGGCGGCGTTTCAGCCGCGGTGAAGGACCCTCAGGCTGTCCAGCGTGACGTAGCCCGGGCCTTGCCAGGCGCCTGACAGTGCGGTGGCGGGCGCATCGGGCTCGCCCAGGTCGGTCAGCACGACGGCCGCCCCGCTGAAATCGTGGTTGCGGGTGTAATCGTTGATGGTGATGAGGGTCTTCAGCCCGGCGCCGCGGCTGGCGCGGATGCCGTTCTCGGAATCCTCGAACGCCAGGCAGCTTTCCGGCTTCAGCTTCATTTGTTCAAGCGCCCAGACATAGATGTCGGGCGCGGGCTTCTTGGCCGGCACGATGTCGCCTGCGGCGATGACCTCAAACCACCTGGTGCTGCCCTTGCCCAGGCTGTGCTCCAGCAGGGCAGTGACGTTTTCCGGGGTGGTGGTGGTGGCGACCGCCAGGCGCAGGCCGGCGTCCAGGGCCTCCTGCAGCAGGCGCTTGATGCCTGGCCGCATGGGCACGTTGCCCTCGGCCAGCATGGCCGTGTAGTGGCGGGTCTTGGCCTTGTGCAATTCTGCTACCAGCTCGTCAAAATCGGCCGGTTTGCGGTAGTCGGGGCGAAAGTTATCCACATAATGCTTCATGCGCTCCTTGCCGCCGGTAACGGCCAGGAGCTTGCCGTAGAGGGGGGCATCCCAGTTCCAGTCCAGGCCATATTCCCGGAAGGCGGCGTTGAAGGCAGGACGGTGGCCGTCGCGTTCGGTATCGGCAAGGGTGCCGTCCACGTCAAAAAGCAGGGCTTGCAGGGACATAACTGGTCAAAATCAATAATTGGTTGCGGTTGAGGGGGGAAATCTGTTATTAAGTCAGGTTTATTTTGTTCAGTTCAACCGGAAGACATATGGCCACCGAACATCTGAGGCGCTTTGAACCCTACAAGGCCAAAAAGGGCGAGGAATACATGAATGCGAAGCAACTCTCGCATTTTCGCAAAATCCTCGAAGCCTGGAAAGCCGAGCTTTCCCAGGACATCGACACCACCATCCATTCTATGCAGGATGAGGCCACGGTGTTTGCCGACCCCAACGATCGCGCGACCCAGGAGTCGGACATGGCGCTGGAGCTCCGGAACCGTGACCGCGAGCGCAAACTGATCAAGAAAATCGACGAAACCATCGCCAAGATCGATTCCGGCGACTATGGCTATTGCGAGTCCTGCGGTGTGGAAATCGGTATCGAGCGCCTGCAGGCCCGTCCCACCGCGACCCTTTGCATCGACTGCAAGACGCTCGAGGAAATCAAGGAAAAGCAGGTCGCCAAGTAAGTCCCCACGCAATCATGAACGCGCCCCAGAAAGTGACTACCGACTTCGAAGCCAAGTACTGGGGCATGCTCTACAACGTACTGTCTTGGGAACAGCTGACGGCTTTCTGGAGCAGGGTTGGGCGTGATGCGGGCTGGTATCTGTACGCGGTAGGCCAGGAAGTTCCGGCTGCGCCTGCCAGCGGGGAGGACGTCGAGCGCTTCGTTCATCATATCGATGAACTGCTGCGCAAGGAGCATGACGAGGACTATTGCGGCATCGTCTACGCAGACGACCTGGAAAAGCCCAGCTTCATCAAGATTTACGACCCTCACAACCTCGGCGTGGCCTGCGGTTCCAGCGGGCACCACATTTTCCCCGGCTGGACCATGAGCCTGCAGGAGCCTGTGAATCTCAAGCCGGCCGTGGTTCCGAATAACCGAAAGAAATGGTGGGCGGCCCTTTTTGGGGGCTGAGCAGCGAGGTCCGGACGAAAAAAACGCCCTGCTAGCAGGGCGTTTTTAGTTCAAGCCAGCCTTATTTCTTGGCGGGAGCTGCCGGAGTGGCGGGAGTGGCCGCGTTCTCGGAAGCAGGTTTCTTGGCCTTTTTGGTCTTCTTGGGGGTGGTGGCCGGCTTTTGGGCAGCAGCAGCCGCAGG
>DAIMZB010000128.1:0-3155 GCA_036734185.1 Thiobacillaceae bacterium
CGGCTCGCGCTTGGCGAGGTCGCCGCGCATGGGGAAGGGCGTGTCGGGCAGGTTGAGCGTGTTTTTGTAGTCGGAGTCGGCCATTTTTATCTTGAGGCAAAGAATGCGCGCGCATTGTCCACGTCGCGGTTGATCTGGGCGATGAGCGAGTCGAGGTCGGGGTATTTTTCCTCGTCGCGCAGTTTTTTCAGGAAATCTACGCGCAGGCGGCGGCCGTAGAGGTCATCGCGGAAATCGAAAATGAACACTTCCAGGGTGGGGTTGCCGTTCTCATGCACGGTGGGGCGGGTGCCCAGGCTGGCCACGCCTTGCAGCGGCGCGCCGTTGAGCCCGTGGACCTCGACCGCGAAAATGCCGGACAGCGGCGGATGGTTGTGCTGCAGCTGGATGTTTGCGGTGGGGAAGCCGATCTGCCGACCGAGCTTGTTGCCATGCATGACATGGCCGGAAATGCTGTAGGGACGGCCCAGCAGCTCGCACGCATGCTGCATGTTGCCAGCGGCGAGGGCCTCGCGCACGGCGGTGCTGGAAGCGCGCCGGCCTTCTACGCTGATGGTGGGCAGGGACTCAACCTCAAAACCAAATTGCGCGCCGGCCTGCCTGAGCAGGTCAAAGTCGCCCGCGCGCCTGACGCCGAAGCGGAAATCGTCGCCTATCAGCAGCCAGCGCGTTCCCAATGTGTTGAGCAGCACCTGCTGAATGAACGCATCGGGGGAAAGTGAGGCAAAGCGCTGGTTGAATCGGCAAACATGCAGGCGGTCGATGCCGGCCGCACGAATCAATTCGCTTTTTTCGCGCAGGCTGGAGAGCCTGGCCGGGGCCTGGGCCGGGCTGAAAAACTCGCGCGGATGCGGCTCGAAAGTCAGCACGCAGCTGGGCAATCCGCGTTTGCCGGCTTCTTCCTTCAGGCGCGCGAGCATAGCCTGATGGCCCCGGTGCAGGCCATCGAAGTTGCCGATGGTGACCGCATACGGGGCGCTGGCGGGGCTGCCGCCGGGTTGCAGGCCGTGGGAAATGCGCATGTGCGAGCCGACTAAAAAGCTCGATTTTACCGGCTATGCGGCTTTACGGTAAAACTGTGCGGGGCGGATCCCCATGAGCAGTAGGGCAATGAAATAGACGCCCACGCCCAGCGCCACCATCCATCCAAGCCTGAGCACGCGGGGCAGGAAGCCCGGTTGCAGCCAGGAGGTATCGCTGCCTTGCACCCAGTACAGGGTGGCGCACATCAGCAGTACGGCGGTGACAACCTTCAGGATGAACACGGCCCAGCCCGGCTGGGGTGTGTAGATGCGATGCCTGCGCAACAGGAAGTAGAGTATGCCTGCGTTCAGGCAGGCGCCCAGGCCGATGGCCAGGGCCAGGCCCGCATGCTTGAAGGGCAGGATGAAAGCCAGGTTCATGATTTGCGTGGCCAGCAGGGTGAAAATGGCCACCTTGACCGGAGTGCGGATGTTCTGGCGCGCATAGAAACCGGGCGCCAGCACCTTCACCATGATCAGCCCCAACAGGCCAAGCGAATAGGCCATGAGCGCCTGGCGCGTCATCCACAGGTCGTGCGCCCCGAATTCACCATACAGAAACAGCGTGGCAATCAGCGGCACGGACAGGACCGCCAGCGCTGCCGCCGAGGGCAGCGCCAGGAGCAGGGTCAGGCGCAGACCCCAGTCGAGCAGGCGGGAGAATTCTTCCGGAGATTCGTCGCTGAAATGCTTGGCGAGCGAGGGCAGCAGCACGGTGCCGAGCGCTACGCCCATCATGCCGGTGGGGAACTCCATCAGGCGGTCGGCGTAATAAAGCCAGGACACGCTCCCGGTGGACAGGAAAGAAGCAAAGATGGTGTTGATCAGCAGACTGATCTGCGCCACCGAGACGCCGATGGTTGCCGGTCCCATCAGCAACAGGATGCGCCGCACCCCAGGGTCGGAAAAATCCAGGGCGAACTTCGGCAGCATGCCCAGGCGGTAGAGCGCGCCGAACTGCATGGCCAGCTGCAACACGCCGCCCAGCAAGACGCCCCAGGCCAGCGCCAATACTGGCGGGTCGAACCACGGCGCGGCGACGGTGGCGGCGAAGATCAGGGACAGGTTCAGGAGCACGGGCGTGAACGCAGGCACAGAGAAGCGGCTCCAGGTGTTGAGCACGCCCGCCGCCAGGGCAACCAGCGACATGAAGGCAATGTAGGGGAAGGTGATGCGGGTGAGCAGGACGGTGAGGTCGAATTTGGCCGGCTCGCCGAGGAAGCCCGGCGCGCTGACGTAGACCAGCGCGGGCGCCGCCAGGATGCCCAGCAGGGCGACCGCGGCCAGCGCCAGGCTCAGCAGGGTGGCGGTCTTGCTGACAAGCAGGTGCGCAGCCTCGTCGCCGTGCCTGTTCTTGTACTCCGCGAGGATGGGCACGAATGCCTGGGAAAAGGCGCCTTCTGCAAACAGGCGGCGCAGCAGGTTTGGCAGCTTGAAAGCCACGAAAAAGGCGTCGGTCATCAGGCCGGCGCCAAAGGCGCGGGCGATCAGGAGGTCGCGGATAAAGCCGGTGATGCGGGAAAGCAGGGTAAAGCTGCTGATGGTTGCAAGCGCTTTGAGCAGGTTCATGCAGGGATTTGGCGATTCTTGTCTGGATTTATATTGAGCTTGCCGCGAATTTGATTTTTCCCTTATAATCTCACGCTTTATTGCATTCTGCTATCCGATTTATTTGGGTTTTCCCCTGCGGAAAGCCTGTTTTCAGGAGTCCATTTAAATGGCAAATACCGTTCAAGCCCGCAAGCGTGCCCGTCAGGCTCTCGCAGCGCGTGCACACAACATGGCCCAGCGTTCCGAACTGCGCACCGCCATCAAGAAAGTCCGCACCGCGATCGCTACCGGCGACAAGGCCGCTGCAGCTGGCGTGCTTCAGTCGTCCATGAGCGTGATCGACAGCATTGCCGACAAGAAGATCATTCACAAGAACAAGGCCGCTCGCCACAAGAGCCGCCTCGCACAAGCGATCAAGGCGATGGCCTGATCGACGAGCTGCACAGACAAACGCCGCGCCTAGCGCGGCGTTTTGTTTTGGCCGGGTGCCGCGCGTTCGCGCGGCATTTTCATTTGTGGCAGCGGCAGGAAAAATGAAGGGCTCAGCGCCTGAAAGGTTCGACGGCCAGGTCGTTGTCGTGT
>DAIMZB010000129.1:0-3114 GCA_036734185.1 Thiobacillaceae bacterium
CGCAAGGCCGAGGCGAAGAAGCGCGGCAAGCTGCTGGGTCGCGGCATGGCGAGCTGCATCGAATCCACCGCAGGCTCCTCGGTGGACGAAGTCGAGATGCGCTTCAATGCCGATGGCAAGGTGACGGTTTACTGCAACACCAAATCCACCGGCCAGGGCCATGAGACCGCCTTCGCCCAGGTGGCGGCCGAGGCACTGGGGCTGCCCATGGAAAACATCCATGTCGTGGAGGGCGACCCGAACGTGAAGGTGCAGGGGGGCGGCTCCGGCGGCTCGCGCTCCATGCAGTTTGGCGGCAGCGTGGTGCTGATCGGTTCGCGTGAAGTGGTGAAGAAGGCCGGCGCCCTGGCGGCCAAGGAACTCGAGGTTGCCGAAGCGGACATCGAGTTCGATCACGGCAGATTCCGCATCAAGGGCACCGACCGCAGCGTGGCGCTGCAGGCTCTGGTGCAGAAAAACCCCGGCGCCCTGGACACCCGGGTGCAGGGCAAGCACGATCCGACCTGGCCCAACGGCTGCCACATCGCCGAAGTCGAGGTCGACGAGGCCACCGGCGAAGTGGAGATGCTCTCTTATATTGCCTGCGACGACGCCGGCAACATCGTCAATCACCAGCTGGTCGAGGGGCAGATGCACGGCGGCCTGGCGCAGGGCGTTGGCCAGGTGCTGGGCGAGCACGCCGTCTACGACCCGCAGACCGGCCAGATGCTGTCGGGCAGCTTCATGGACTACTTCATGCCGCGCGCCGGGTTCCTCGGAAAGATCACGCTGCTCGACCACCCGGTGCCCACGCCCACCAATCCGCTGGGGGCCAAGGGCGTCGGCGAGGCCGGCGTCACCGGTTCACTGCCCACCATGATGAATGCCATCCTGGATGCGCTGGCGCCCGCAGGGGTCACGCATCTCGACATGCCCTGCACGCCGTCTCGCGTGTGGACGGCCATGCAGGCGGCCAGGGCAGGCAAGCCCGCGGCCATGGCGGTGGCGCAGCCCTAGGCTTCGCGCGGAACCGCTGCCTCGCGCGGCGGTTCCGCATGCGGGCACCCAAGCGGCACGCTGGGGCAGGCATTGCCCTGAAGTGGTGCGCTGCGCGGGCAGGCGTCGTCGGGGGGCCGGCGATGCCACTTTCGACATTTGCACGGAACTCCGTAACTGCCTGATTCATTTATGTGATCCGGCGCATTTCTGCGGCGGAGTCATGCCTCGAACTCGCCTTCCACACACCCAAAATCGGTGCGAACAGCCGCACTTTTCCATTCCTGCTCTGAAATTGTGGCAGGCACGGCTCGTGCTACTTTGAAATTGTCGATGAACGAAATGCAACGATGAGGTAAGTCCAGGCCCACAGACTGAATTGCGAACGGAAGATTGCCCTTTAGGGAGAATTGCCATGATTGAGCTTCTTGAACGCTATAAAACCCGGTACTCCGAGTCCCAGGACGAGGAGATGTCGATCGAGGACTACCTTGATCTGTGCAAGCGCGATCCCGGCGCCTATGCCAGCGCGGCCGAGCGCATGCTGGCCGCCATCGGCGAGCCTGAATCCATCGACACCCGCAGCGATCCCAGGCTCTCCCGCATCTTCTCCAACCGGGTGATCAAGCGCTATCCCGCCTTTGCCGAGTTCTACGGCATGGAGGATGTGATCGCACAGATCGTGGCCTTCTTCAAGCACGCGGCGCAAGGCCTGGAGGAACGGAAGCAGGTTCTCTACCTTCTGGGCCCCGTGGGCGGTGGCAAATCCTCGATTGCCGAACGCCTGAAGCAGTTGATGGAAGCCAAACCCATCTACGCGCTGAAGGGCTCGCCGGTCAACGAGTCTCCCCTCGGACTGTTTCCGCCCGCTCAGTACGGAGCCGTGCTGGAGTCGGATTACGGTATCCCGCGCCGCTACCTGTCGGGCATCATGTCGCCCTGGGCGATCAAGCGCCTGGGCGAGTTCGGCGGGGACATTTCAAAATTTCGCGTCATCAGGGTGCAGCCTTCGGTGCTGCGCCAGGTCGCCATCTCCAAGACCGAGCCCGGCGACGAGAACAACCAGGACATCAGCACACTGGTGGGCAAGGTCGACATCCGCAAGCTCGACCAGTACTCGCAGAATGACGCCGATGCCTACAGTTACTCCGGCGGGCTGTGCCTTGCGAACCAGGGGCTGCTCGAATTCGTCGAGATGTTCAAGGCGCCGATCAAGATGCTGCACCCGCTGCTCACCGCCACCCAGGAGGGCAACTTCAAGGGCACTGAGGGAATTTCGGCCATCCCCTTCACCGGCGTGATCCTCGCGCATTCCAACGAATCGGAGTGGCAGAGTTTCCGCAACAACAAGCACAACGAGGCCTTCCTTGACCGGATCTACATCGTCAAGGTGCCCTACTGCCTGCAGACCACCGAAGAGGTGAAGATCTATGCCAAGCTGCTGGCCAACAGCTCTCTGGCGAAGGTGCCCGGCGCGCCGGGCACGCTGGAGATGATGGCGCAGTTCTCGGTGCTGTCGCGGCTGAATGTCCCGGAGAATTCCAGCATCTATTCCAAGATGCGCGTCTACGACGGCGAATCGCTGAAGGACGTGGACCCCAAGGCCAAGGCCTACCAGGAATACAAGGACTATGCCGGCAGCGACGAGGGCATGAACGGCGTGTCCACCCGTTTCGCCTACAAGATCCTGTCGTCGGTGTTCAACTACGACCAGACCGAGGTGGCGGCCAACCCGGTGCACCTGATGTACGTGCTGGAGCAGCGCATCGCCCGCGAGGACCTGCCCGAGGAAACCCAGCGTCGGTACCTGGATTTCATCAAGGGCTGGATCGCGCCGCGCTATGCCGAATTCATCGGCAAGGAAATCCAGACCGCGTACCTGGAGTCCTATGCCGAGTACGGCCAGAACATCTTCGACCGCTACGTTACCTACGCCGACTGCTGGATACAGGACGAGGATTTCCGCGATCCGGAAACCGGCGAGTGCTTTGACCGCGAGGCGCTGAATGCGGAACTGGAGAAGATCGAGAAGCCCGCGGGCATCGCCAACCCCAAGGATTTCCGCAATGAAATCGTCAACTTCGTGCTGCGCGCCCGCGCCAACCACGGGGGCAAGAACCCGGTCTGGAACAGCTACGA
>DAIMZB010000130.1:0-2570 GCA_036734185.1 Thiobacillaceae bacterium
ATCCGCCGCGGCCTGACGCGCGAGTTCGCCGGCAGCCTGCTGCGCTTTCCGCGGTCGGTCGGCAACTTTTATTCGGAAATCATGCGCCGCAAGCACGACGACCATGTCGCTTCACACAGCCACCCGGTCAACCAGTTATTGCATCTCATAAGCTCCACCAGCTTCGTGGTTGCCTATGTGTTGATCTTCTCGGACTTCGCGGCGGCCATGTGGCTTGGCCTTGCCGCGCTTTTTCTTCGCCAGATCGGCCATGCTCTGATCGAGCCGGCCTGTCACGACAAGGAGCAATTGCTGCTCGGCTTTGACACCCGAACCAAGAGTCTCATCCTGGGCGGTTACCTGCTGATTCCGGCCATCCACATGGCGGCCTCGAACTCCCTTGAGCCCGATGCGTTGCTGGCGATGGCGCCGCTCGTGGCGATGCAATGGTTCGGATTCACGGCGCTGGTGGTCTTTGGCAGGGTGGCGGTGCTGGTGAGAAAGCACGGTCTCTATAACGCGCTGGTGTGGTTTGTGAAACTGATCACTGATCCGTTCACGGACATCAAGGCGTACTACCCGAGCCTGATGTTGCGCAAGGTGGCCTAGACTCCAGGGGGCTGGCAGGGAGCTTTAATGCTCCCTGCTGCGCGCCGGCACCGGCGCATGCACGAGGGCAATGCTCAGCCACACCGCGACGCTGAAGTAAAGCGACATCCACACCACTTCGGTTTTCCAGATGTCCCAGCTGTGGGAGACGATCCAGCGGTCCGAGGCATCGAAAATGCCCTGGGCGATGGTCATGTAATGGCGCCCGGCCGCCTCGTCGGCGAGCCAGCGCGCCCAGTACATGGGCACATCCACCAGGAACATGAAGGCCACATAGGCGATGCCCGCGGCGCACCACGCGGCCAGCAGCGGCCGCGCAGAGGCATTGCAGCGCGGCCAGATGGCAAGAAGGCTGGTGACGAGCAGGGCGGCGCACAAACCCCAGATCGACTCCTCGATCACATGGCCGAGGTTGGAGGTGGTCAGCACCGAATACCAGGAGAAGGTTTCGGCAATGGCGATCAGCGGAACCATGACCAGCGCCGTGGTTTTGCCTACCGTGCTGCCGGTGGAGCGCGAGATCTCCCGCAGCAGCAGCGCCCATTGCGCGGCAAAGCACAGTTCGGCGAAAGTGGCGACCGAACGCCCGACAATGACGGAGGACAGGAAGGAGTCGAACAGCACGATGCGCTGCACGTCGTACACCGGCAGCGCCGAGCGGAAGGCGCAGCCCAGCACATAGCCTGCGCAGAGCAGCAGCTGCAGGCGCCGAAGGGCGTATTCCTCGGGGGACAGCATGGCCTGCCGGCGCTGCAGCGCAAGGGCCGACAGCGACCAGGCAAGGATGTTGAACCCGGCCACGGCGCACAGGAAGAACCACCACCAGTAAACTTCTGCTGTCATGATTTTGCAATGATGACAGGTTATGCGGTGTCGATTGTTACAGTGCCGGTTACTCGTTATGCACGAACCCGATAGGCCGTTTTTTGGGTGCCGGTGGCGGCGCCATCAATTGGCGGATGGCCTCGAGGATGCCGGCAATGGCCTGGTCATGGGTGGAAAGGCCGTGTTCGATGCGCGATTCCAGTTGGTCGAGGCGGCGAGCGAGATCCTTGTGGGCAATAAGCGTGTCGCGCAACTGCACGAAGGCGCGTACCACGTAGACCGATACTTCGGTGGCGCGGGGACTTTGCAGAACCATGGCGGCCATGATGGCGCCGTGTTCGGTGAAGGCAAGCGGCAGCTTTCTGCGGCCGCCCCAACTTGATGTCGCAAATTGCGACTTCAAGTTGGCGAACTCGCCCAGGGTGACCGGAAAGACAAAATCTTCGGGGAAGCGCTCGGTGTTGCGGCGCACCTGCTCGTTAAGCCGCCGCGTTTCGACGCCGTAAAGCGTGGCCAGGTCGGCATCGAGGATGATGCGCTGACCGCGCAAGATAAGGATGCGGCTGGCGATGGCCTCGATGGCGATGAGCGCGGGCGAATTCTTTTTGGTGCCGATGATGGTTCTTCTTTAGGCGATTTGCGAGATGGTCGGAATCGTTCGCAAATAACGCATCCAGACGCAGTTTCGTTGACTCGCCAGGACCAATGCTAAGGCACTGAAGATTTCGTTGGCCGCCTCGCGCAAATGCACGATTTGAATCCTGCCCAGGCCGAGATAGGCGGAATAAATTATGTATTTGATTTAAAAGACAGAATGTCATTCTGTCCTGGAGCGTGAGTCAATTAGCGCGGGGGAGAACTGTTGCCGCGCGACCTGAATTCGCTTTGGCAATCAGTGCGGTTTTGGCACGAAGCGCGTAACACCGAGAATTTCTCCGAGCTGTGACTGTAGACGTCGCTCGCCGGCCTTCTGATACAGCAGGGCGGCGATCGGCAGCAGGACAATCAGGACTGCCGCTGCGATGGTGGTTGCCGATCCATCGGAGAGGTATGCAAGTCCCAGCCCGAGCAACAGTCCTGACAACGCCAACGCACGCGGAAACGGCGCCGGCAGCGGGCCCCACATCAGCCGCAGCACCACTTCGGCGCCGCCGGAA
>DAIMZB010000130.1:2580-3080 GCA_036734185.1 Thiobacillaceae bacterium
GTCGTCGCCATGTCGTAGATCGGACTCTGTGCGGCGGTCGCCGTGACGGTGCAGTTGCCGGGTGATGTGAAGCGCAGCACAGGCAGTGACGAATCCGGCAGGGAGCATCCGGCTGTGCCTGCCGCCGTCGTGTAGGTGATTGCACCGCCGCCGGCTGCCGTCGACGCGTCTGTCGTTGACGACCGATTCAAACCTGCTCCTGATTTCTTCGTCGGAAATGCTGGTCTCGGCATGCACGTGCATGGGCTTGCTCCCGCTGTTGAACTGTCGGCCATTGCGGCGAGGCGTTCAGCGCAATGCCGGGGCGAGTTTAGGTGCCGGTCATGACGCCCGTGTTTCAGCCGCCGCCTATTTCAGCGGCTTGTCCAGCCTAATGAAATAAATTCGGTTCACGTCAACACGATCGCCGTCCTGCGGCAGCTTCTTGGGCATGATCCCGCCCTTGCCATCCGGGACGATGCCGAAGTCATCGTCGTTCGATACCGCGATCAGGGTGTCGC
>DAIMZB010000131.1:0-3069 GCA_036734185.1 Thiobacillaceae bacterium
ACACTGGTTCGGCCAATCGTTAAGTTTGCTATGACCGTTCGTGGCGCTGCGGATATACGGTACGAGATGGAGCGCGCGGCATTCCTTGCGCGGCGGCAGATCGCCGCCATTTGCTGTGCCCGGATAGCACAGGCCTGCAGGAATGATGGCAATGCTGGCTTCATCGTAAAACTGTTCGCGCGACAGCTGCAGCCATTCGCGCAACAGGTCGCCGGAGGGGTCGTTCCAGGGAATGCCGGTTTCATGCACCCTGCGGCCCGGCGCCTGGCCCACGACCAGGAGCCTTGAGGTTTCCGCCGCGCGCAGCACGGGCCTCGGCTCGTGCCGGAGCTTGTCCGCGCACAGGCGGCAGGCGCGCGCTTCCTGCAAGAGCTCGTCAAAGGCGTCAGCGGTCGATTTTTGACGCGATGTAGGTCTTGAGGACATTGACGTCTGGCTGCATCAGTTCCACACGCTGGGGCAGCGACTCAAGATTCTCAAGTTCGGCCGGCCGCTCCGGTTCCTGTCCGATGGCTTCGCGGATGGCGTCCTCGAACTTGGCCGGCAGCGCGGTTTCTAGCACCACCAGTGGCACGCCCGGCTCGCGGTATTTGAGGCCGACCTGCAGCCCGTCCGCGGTATGGGTATCGATCACCACGCCATACAGCTCATAGGCCTCGCGAATGGTCTGCATGCGCAGCGTGTGGTTGCTGGAACCGGAAACGAAACCGTAGCCCGGTACCTTGTCAAACAGACCGTAGACCTTGAAGTCGACCATTTCTCCCTTGTCCACCCTTGCCCACATGGCACGCGTCACTTCCGCATCGCGGCCGGAAAGATCGAAGGCGAAGCGCTCGAAGTTTGACGCCTTGGAAATATCCATCGACGGGCTGCTGGTGTGATAGGTGTGGGTGGCATCGCGCGGGCGGTAAGCACCCGTGCGAAAAAACTCGTCCAGCACGTCGTTCTCGTTGGTGGCCACGATCAGCCTATCGATGGGCAGGCCCATCATGCGCGCGACATGGCCGGCGCAGACGTTGCCGAAATTGCCTGAAGGGACAGCGAAGCTGACTTTCTGGGCGTTGTGCTCCGTGGCCGCGAAATAGGCCTTGAAGTAATACACGATCTGCGCCAGCACGCGTGCCCAGTTGATGGAATTGACTGCGCCAATCTTGTATTTCGCCTTGAAGGCGGCGTCGTTGGAAACGGCCTTGACCATGTCCTGGCAATCGTCGAACACGCCCTGCACGGCGATGTTGAAGATGTTCGGATCCTGCAGCGAATACATCTGCGCCTGCTGGAAGCGCGTCATGCCGTGCTCGGGCGAGAGCATGAACACGCGGATGCCTTTTTTCCCGCGCATGGCGTATTCCGCGGCCGAGCCGGTATCGCCTGAAGTAGCGCCGACGATGTTGATGCTTTCCTTGCGGCGGCCCAGTTCATATTCAAACAGGTTGCCCAGGAGCTGCATGGCCATGTCCTTGAAGGCCAGCGTCGGCCCGTTGGACAGCGACAGCAGATGCAGCCCCGGCTCCAGTGTCAGCAGCGGGGTAACGTCCTCGGCACGCTGGCCTTCACGCACAAAATGATAGGTCTGCGCAGTGTAGGTCTTGTCGATCAGCGCCTTGAGATCTGCCGCCGGAATGTCGTCGACAAAGCGCGAGAGGATGGCAAACGCGAGTTCCCGATAGTTCATGCCGCGCATGGCGGCGAGGTCGGATTCACCGAAATGCGGATAGGTTTCGGGCATGTACAGACCGCCATCGGGGGCAAGGCCGCCGAGCAGGATGTCGGTAAAGCCTTGCGCCGGGCTCTGCCCGCGGGTGCTGATGTACTTCATTTGCCGAGGGTTTCCAGTCGGATGCGGGTAACCTTGCCTTGCACGGACTTGAGGCCTTCGATGCGGGCCATGGCCGCGTTCATGTTTTTTTCCAGTGTTTCATGCGTGAGCAGGATGAGGTCGGTGCTCGCCTCGCCCTCTTCCGGCTCGCGCTGCATCAGCGCGTCGATGGAAATGCCGGCATCGGCGAGGATGCGGGTGATGTCGGCCAGCACGCCGGTCTCGTCGGCCACGCGCATGCGCAGATAATACGCTGTCTCCACTTCCTCCATCGGCAGGATGGGCAGGTCGGCATGCAGCGCATCCGGCTGGAAGGCAAGGTGTGGCACGCGGTGGTGTGGGTCGGCAGTGGCCAGGCGCGTCACGTCGACGAGGTCCGCCACCACGGCGGATGCGGTCGGCTCGGCGCCGGCGCCGGCACCGTAGTACAGGGTTGGGCCGACGGCATCGCCCATCACCAGCACCGCATTCATCGCGCCGTTCACATTCGCGATCAGCCGCTTCTCGGGGATCAGCGTGGGATGCACGCGCAGTTCGATGCCCTTCTCGCGGCGGCGGGTGATGCCGAGCAATTTGATGCGATAGCCGAGCTGCTCGGCGTACTTCACGTCATCGCCGGTCAGTTTGGTGATGCCCTCGGTATAGGCCTTGTCGAACTGCACCGGGATGCCGAATGCGATCGCGGACAGGATGGTGAGCTTGTGCGCGGCGTCGATGCCCTCGACGTCGAAGGTCGGATCGGCTTCGGCATAGCCCAAGCGCTGCGCCTCGGCCAGCACCGTGTCGAAGCCGGAACCCTTTTCGCGCATCTCGGTCAGGATGAAGTTGGTGGTGCCGTTGATGATGCCGGCCACCCAGTCGATGCGGTTGGCGGTAAGGCCTTCGCGAATGGCCTTGATGATGGGAATGCCGCCGGCCACCGCGGCCTCGAACGCCACCATCACGCCTTTTGCCTGCGCAGCGGCGAAGATCTCGTTGCCGTGCTTGGCGAGCAGGTGCTTGTTGGCAGTGACGACGTGCTTGCCGTTCTCGATGGCTTTCATCACCAGCTCTTTGGCCGGCGACAGACCGCCGATCAGCTCCACGACGATGTCGATGTCGGGGTTATTGACCACCTCGAATGAATCTGTCGTCAGCTTGAGTCCGCCGCCGTTGTGCTTTTGCGCTTTTTTAAGATCGCGCACCGCCGCCATCGTGACCTGGATTTCGCGTCCGGCGCGGCGAGTGATTTCCTGCTGGTTGCGGCGCAG
>DAIMZB010000132.1:0-2988 GCA_036734185.1 Thiobacillaceae bacterium
GGCGGACAGTGTAGCGTGTCGTGGCCGCTGCCTGGCTTTGCTTGGCCTTGGTTTTGGCCCCGGCCGAGGCAACTTTGGTCGTCGTGGGTTCTCCCGAACCTGCGGGTTTGATCACCAGCCGCTGCCCAGCCGTGAGTTTGGAGGACTTGAGCTTGTTCCAGAGCTTGAGGTCGCTGGCCTTGACGCCCAGCTTGCGCGCCAGATATTCGACCGTGCCGCCCTTGCGCACGACATAGTACTTGGCCGGCGTTTCGATTGCCTGTCTGGCATCGGCTTCCACTTGCTGCCAGCTGGCTTCAGGCAGCCTGCTTTCCTCGGGATTGCTGAGCGGAACGAGAATGACCTGATTCTTGATGAGCCTGCCATTGCGCAGGTGGAGCTGGTTGTGTTCGGCAATGCGTCCAGATGTGGTGTTGAACTGCCTGGCGATTTCCGCCACGGTCATGCCCTTCCTGGCGGTGACCGGCTCCCAGCTGTCCCACTCTCCGTTGCGGAGGTTGGACTGGAAAACTTCCGCATGGTCGACAGGCACCAGCACGGAGACTTCACTGCCAGCCTTGATGAGCTTGCGCGGGAAGGCCGGATTCAGGTTGAGGAACTCTTCCATGCTGAGGCCGGCCAGGCGGGCCGCGGAATGCACATCCATGGCGCCGGTATTCAGCGACACGCGGGTGAAGTAGGGCTGGTTGGGTATATCGACCAGTTCCACGCCAAAGTTTTCTGGGTGCAGCACCAGCTGGCGGACGGCCATCAGCTTGGGTACGTAATGCCGGGTTTCAGGCGGCAGGGACAGGCTCAGGTAATCCGTCGGCTTGCCCTGCATGGCGTTTTTCTGGATCGCCCGAGATACGCAGCCTTCTCCGCAGTTGTAGGCTGCCAAGGCCAGTTCCCAGGAACCAAAGTCCATGTAGAGCTTTTGCAGGTAGTCGAGCGCGGCCTGTGTGGCGGCCGTCACGTCGCGGCGGCCGTCATACCAGGTGTTCTGCTTGAGTCCGTAATTCTTGCCGGTTGAGGGGATGAACTGCCAGATGCCGGCCGCGTTCGAGGTGGAATAGGCCCGAGGGTTGAAAGCGCTTTCCACCATGGGCAGGAGCGCGATTTCCATCGGCATGTCGCGCTTCTCGACTTCTTGGACGATGTGGTAGAGGTAGCGGCGCGAGCGGTCCAGCATGCGCGCCACGTAGTCCGGGCGCCTGGAATACCAGTCGACATGCTCCTGGGTCAGGGGAGACTGGAGTTCCTCGAGTTCCAGGCCGGAGCGAATGCGGTCCCACAGGTTGTCAGTCTCTTCCTCGAATGACAGCGCCGGGACATGGAGAGTTTCGCTGTAGGCCAGCTGCATGTCCTGAGCGCCATAGGTCGTCGGTGATAACAGGCCGACAAAGACGGCGAGCAATGCAAGCAAGCGCAGACGCAAAAACCTCTCCCCACAAAATTATTGTGCAAATTCAATGATATGCCTGATCAACAGGCGGGTCAACCGTATTAGCGCTTAAAAGACATCCTTCGCCTGTCTCAGCACCGTAAACACTTCTTCGGCGTCGCGGGGCGAACGCTTGAGCCTGGCCTGGGCCCAGCGAACCAGGCTGGGTTCATGGCAACGCAAGAACGGGTTGGTCGCTTTTTCAAGTGCGAGCGTCGAGGGCAGGGTGGCCTGTCCGGATTCGCGCAGCTTCTGATCGCGCTGTTCTCTTTCAAGCAGGGCGGGGTTTTCAGTCTCCACGCTTTTAGCAAAGCGTATGTTGCTCAAGGTGTATTCATGCGCGCAGTAAACCTTTGTGCCTTCAGGAAGTTGCGCGAGCTTGTTCAGGCTTGCCGCCATCATTGCGGCGGTGCCCTCGAACAGGCGGCCGCAACCGCATGCAAACAGGGTGTCGCCGCAGAACAACATGCCTTCGCCAAAATAGACGACATGGCCGCGCGTGTGGCCCGGGGTCGCAATGACGTTGAATTTCAGGGGCGGTTTTGCAATCTCAATGTTGTCGCCTCCCGAAACCGCATCCGTCACAGCAGGGATGCTTTCCAGTTTGGGGGCGTACACACGGGGCCGGTAGCGTGCGACCAGCTGGGCAAGGCCACCGACATGGTCGCCATGATGGTGGGTGACTAGAATGGCAGTCAGGTTGAGCTGCCTGGACTCGAGAAAGTCGATGCACGGCCTGGCATCACCCGGGTCGACGAGTACGGCGTCGCGTGCATCACTCAATGCCCAGATATAATTGTCATTGAAAGCAGGGATAGGGGTAACAGTCAGCATGGAGTTGAGGCAAACATGAAGGCTTCAATAATCAGTCCGGAATGGTTCGCAAGCCCGCTCGGCACCTACCTGCTCGAGCGCGAGCAGAATTATTATGATCGTGTTGTAGCCGATATTTTCGGTTTTTACGCGGTCCAGATCGGGCTGTCCAATTTTGATTTCCTGCGCAACAGCCGTATCCCGGGCAGAATTCATTGCGGATCGGGCGCGCCGGCCGAGGTGCTCGCCGAGCCGATGTTCCTGCCTTTCGAAAGCCAGTCGGTGGACTTGCTGCTGCTGCCGCATGTGCTGGAGTACACAGACCACCCCCACCAGGTTCTGCGCGAGGCGGAAAGGGTGCTGCGCCCGGAGGGCAGGCTGCTGCTTTCGGGTTTCAACCCGCGCAGCCTCTGGGGGCTGACCCGGATGCTCAAGGGGCATGAAAAGGGCTTCCCCTGGAACGGCCATTTCCTCAACATGCCGCGGGTCAAGGACTGGCTGGAGCTGCTCGGCCTCGAACTGGCTGCGGGCAGCATGTGCTGCTACCGCCCGCCGATCAACAGGGACAACTGGCTCAAGCGTTTCCGCTTCATGGAGCCGGCAGGCGACCGCTGGTGGGCAATGGGCGGCGGCGTGTATTTCCTGCAGGCGATCAAGCGCGTTCACGGGATGCGTGTCCTGACGCCAGCCTGGAAAAAGGCGACGAACCATGCCGCGGCGCCCACGCTCGCCGCGCGCAATGTCCACAATCT
>DAIMZB010000133.1:0-722 GCA_036734185.1 Thiobacillaceae bacterium
GGAAATTCACGCCGCAAACGACCCCGACGCACTGGAAACCCAGGAATGGCTTGAGGCGCTCGAAGGAGTGATCGAGCGCGAGGGAACCGAACGCGCCCATTTCCTGCTGGAGTCGCTGATCGATGCGGCGCGCCGCTCAGGGGCTTATCTGCCATTTTCAGCCACCACCGCCTACATCAATTCGATTCCGCCTCACCTGGAGGAACGTTCGCCGGGGGACCATGCCATCGAGGAGCGCATCCGTTCCTTCACGCGCTGGAATGCGCTGGCCATGGTGGCCAAGGCCAACAAGGGCGACGGCGAGCTGGGCGGACATATCGCAAGCTTTGCCTCAGTGGGCACCCTGTTCGGGGTGGGGTTCAATCATTTCTGGCATGCACCCAGCGAAGGCCATGGCGGGGATCTGGTTTATTTCCAGGGTCACTCGGCGCCCGGGGTCTACGCGAGGGCCTACCTGGAAGGGCGGCTTTCAGAGCAGGATCTGCTGAATTTCCGCCGCGAAGTCGACGGCAAGGGAATTTCTTCCTACCCGCATCCTTGGCTGATGCCCGATTTCTGGCAGTTTCCGACCGTGTCCATGGGCCTGGGGCCGTTGCAGGCGATCTACCAGGCGCGTTTCCTCAAATACCTGCATGCCCGCGGCCTTGCCGACACGGCCAACCGCAAGGTCTGGGTTTTCTGCGGCGACGGCGAGATGGATGAGCCCGAGTCGCTGGGCGCGA
>DAIMZB010000133.1:732-2972 GCA_036734185.1 Thiobacillaceae bacterium
CGGCATGGCAGTGCGCGAGAAGCTCGACAATCTGGTTTTCGTGGTCAATTGCAACCTGCAGCGCCTTGACGGCCCGGTGCGCGGCAACGGAAAGATCATCCAGGAGCTCGAAGGCGAGTTCCGGGGCACCGGCTGGAACGTCATCAAGCTGATCTGGGGCGGCTACTGGGATCCCCTGATCGCGCGCGACAAGGAAGGCATCCTGCTCAAGATCATGCAGGAGACGGTCGACGGCGAGTACCAGAACTTCAAGGCCAATGACGGCGAGTTCGTGCGCAAGAACTTCTTCGGCAAGCATCCCAAGCTGCTCGAAATGGAGTCGCGCATGTCTGACGAGGATATCTGGCGCCTCAACCGCGGAGGCCACGACCCGCACAAGATCTACGCTGCGTATTCCGCGGCGGTGAAGCACAAGGGCCAACCCACCGTGATTCTTGCCAAGACCATCAAGGGGTATGGTCTGGGCAAGCAGGGCCAGGCGCAGAACCCGACACACCAGCTGAAAAAGCTCGACCTTCAGACAATCCGCGAGTTTCGCGACCGCTTCAACGTTCCCGTGCCCGACGACCAGCTGGAAAAGCTGCCGTTCTACAAACCCGCTGACGACGATCCCGTCATGGTCTACCTTCACGAGCGCAGAAAGGCCCTTGGCGGCTACCTGCCGCAGCGCCGGCGCAAGGCTGACACCATGCCCGAGGTGCCGCCGCTGTCGGCCTTCGATGCCGTGCTGAAATCCACCGACCGCGAGATTTCGACAACCATGGCGTTCGTGCGCATCCTCACCGCCCTGGTGCGGGACAAGAGCATGGGCAAGCATGTGGTTCCCATCGTACCGGACGAGGCGCGAACCTTCGGCATGGAGGGCATGTTCCGCCAGCTGGGCATCTATTCCTCGGAAGGACAGAAATACACCCCGGTCGACAAGGACCAGGTCATGTATTACCGGGAGGACAAGGCCGGCCAGATCCTTGAGGAAGGCATCAACGAAGCCGGTGCGTTCTCGTCATGGCTCGCGGCGGCAACCTCCTACAGCACCAACAACCTGGCCATGGTGCCCTTTTACATCTTCTATTCGATGTTCGGGATGCAGCGCGTCGGAGACCTCGCTTGGGCTGCCGGCGACCTGCGCGCCCGCGGATTCCTGCTGGGTGCAACCGCGGGGCGCACAACGTTGAACGGCGAGGGGCTGCAGCACGAGGATGGCCATTCGCAGGTCATGGCGTCCCTCATTCCGAATTGCATCTCCTACGACCCGACGTTCGGCTATGAGCTTGCCGTGATCATCCACGACGGCCTGCGGCGGATGGTGGGCAACCAGGAGGACGTGTACTACTACATCACCGTGATGAACGAGAACTACCTCCACCCCGGCCTGGCCGATGCGGCCGATGCCAAGGCGGCTGAAGGCATTCTGAAGGGCATGTACCTGCTGCGCGAAGGACCGAAGAAAAAGCACCGCGTGCAGCTGATGGGTTCGGGCACCATCCTTCGCGAGGTGATTGCGGCTGCCGAACTGCTTGCGAACGAATGGGACGTCGGGGCCGACATCTGGAGCGCAACAAGTTTCAATGAACTGCGACGCGAGGGGCTGGATTGCGAGCGCTGGAACCTGCTCCATCCCGCAGGCAAGCCACGCGTTTCCTATGTCGAGCAATGCCTGAAGGATCGTCCAGGCCCGGTCATCGCGTCCACCGACTATGTGAAGAGCTTTGCCGACCAGGTCAGGATGTTCATGCCCAAGGGCCGTGACTACCGCGTGCTGGGCACCGACGGTTTCGGGCGATCGGATACGCGCGAGCGCCTGCGCTACCACTTCGAGGTCAACCGGCACTGGGTGGCCGTGACGGCCCTGAAGGCCCTCGCGGACGAGGGCGCGGTCAAGCCGCAGGTGGTGGCCGATGCAATCAAGAAGTACGGCATTGACACCGCCAAGGCCAATCCCCTGACGGTTTGAACCAGTCTCCAGCGGGACCCGCGCCGGGGCGTTCCCAGGCGCGGGACTGAATCGGAAAATTCAAGGTAAACCATGAAAGAAATCCAGTTACCCGATATCGGCGATTTCAAGGATGTCGACGTCAGCGAAATCCTCGTTGCGCCGGGCGATACTGTGGCGCCCGAGCAGTCGCTGATCACGGTCGAATCCGACAAGGCGAGCATGGAAATCCCGTCGCCGGTGGCCGGCGTGGTGCGGGAGATTCGCGTCAAGCTCGGCGACAAGGTGAAAAAGGGCAGCCTGATCC
>DAIMZB010000134.1:0-2927 GCA_036734185.1 Thiobacillaceae bacterium
ACCAGAGACAGGGGTTCGCGGCAGCCGGGTTCAAGTTCTCCGCAGTTCTGGCCGATGCAGTAAGCCCACGCCTCATGAAGGGTATGTCATGTGCCGGCTTGCCATCTGTTTTTTGCTGCTATTTCCGCTTGCCTCGCAGGCGGATCTGTTCAAATGCACGGACGACGCGGGCAAGGTCACTTATACCAATTTCGCCTGCGCCAAAAGCGGCCTGAAAGAAAACAAGCTGATTCCTTCACCGCCGCCGCCGGCGCTGGACACCCCGCCCTCCAGAACCGTCGAGTCGGCGAGGCCGGCCATTGACAAGAATACGGGCGGCGCAAAATCCAGCGACGCAGTCGCGCTGAGGCTCGTCAAGCCGAGCCTTGGCGCTTCAGAAAAGTGCGCCAAGCTCAATGGCGACATGGGCAAAATCATGGACCAGCTGGACACCGCCCGCCAAGGCGGCCGGCAGGCTGGCGAGGAAACGGGCGGGAACGATGCCCTCAAGAATCTTCAGGCGGAGAAAAACCGGCTCGGCTGCTTCTGATCTGGCCGGCCCCAGGGCAACAACCTTGTCCCTGGCGTGGGATAAGAACGCGGGCGCGAATGTACAATTGGCAGGCATCTGCCAAATACAAACCACAAGCCCGCTTCATGGATAGCGCTCAGTCCCTCACCGAATCCCATTTCATCACCCAGGAACCCTATTACGAGCCCATCGGCAACGAGGTCGCACTGTTTGAGGCCGCCTACGCCAACCGGCTGCCGGTGCTGCTGAAAGGGCCCACCGGCTGCGGCAAGACCCGCTTCATGGAATACATGGCGTGGCGGCTCAAGCGGCCCCTGATCACCGTGTCCTGCCATGACGACCTCACCACATCGGACCTGGTCGGGCGCTACCTGGTGAAGGGCGGCGAAACCACCTGGGTCGATGGCCCGCTCACCCGCGCGGTGCGCGCCGGCAGCATCTGCTACCTCGATGAAATCGTCGAGGCGCGCAAGGACACCATGGTTGTGATCCATCCGCTCGCGGACGACCGCCGCATGATGCCGATCGAAAAACTCGGCCAGACGCTCGAAGCACCGGCCGACTTTTGCCTCGCCATCTCCTACAATCCCGGCTACCAGAGCGTGCTGAAGGAACTCAAGCAGTCCACGCGCCAGCGCTTTGTCGCGCTGGCCTTCGACTATCC
Source organism: Thiobacillaceae bacterium (assembly GCA_036734185.1). GTDB lineage: Bacteria > Pseudomonadota > Gammaproteobacteria > Burkholderiales > Thiobacillaceae > UBA6918. Next base: position 1,176 of record DAIMZB010000134.1, read on the forward strand.
CAGGCCGGAACTCGAAGCGAAAATCATCCAGCATGAAACCGGCCTTGATGCCTCGGCCACGCAGAAACTCCTCAAGCTCGCCGAAATGACCCGAAACCTCAAGGGCAACGGCCTCGAGGAAGGCGCATCCACGCGCTTGCTGGTGCATGCCGGCAAGCTCATCGCCCAGGGCGTAGAAGCTCGCGCCGCCTGCCAGGGCGCGATATCGCTGGCGCTCACGGACGACGACGACATGATCGCTGCGGTCAACGAGCTGGTCGCCGCACTGTTCTGATGGCAATCGAAATCAGGCAGGGGCATTACTACAGCAACGGCGCCTATGGCCGCAACTGGGGCGTGCGCATGGTGATATCCATCGGCCCGGATGCTGAGAGCGGCAAGGGCATGGTGAGCTTCAAGGGCGTCGCCGGCTCGTCCCGTCGCGAGAACGGCAGCGTGCTGGTGGCTGATTTCCTGAGCTGGGTGCGCTATGAAGTGCGCCTGGTGGAAAACGACTGGAAACGCGTCAACGAGGAAACATGAGTCCCTATTCTCCTGAGCAGCTTACGCTCAGGCTCGAAACCGCCTTCGATGTCGAGTTCACCTTCCACAAGGTGGACAAGCTGGTGGAAATCCTGGCACCGCTCGACCGCGACACCCAGGACTTCATTCTCGGCTGGGTCGACCGCATCGCCAGCACCAACATCCAGATCAGCTACGAGTTCACCCGCCGCGTGGTGGAGGCGCTCGACCGCCTCGATCGCCGTGTGATCGAGGCCTGGGCCGTACATGCCATGGACAGCTATGACCGCGTGGGCCTGCGCCCGGCGCTGGAAGTGCTGTTCAAGGTGGACGACTTCCTCGCCCATGCCCATGCGCACGCCGCTGGCGCGTTCTTCGACGAAGTCAAAACCGTGCTGTCGAATTTCCTGTGTGGGCTGTCCGGACGCCGTCTGGAGCTGAAACAGGGTGAGCAGACCTACACCGACAGCGAACGCCTGTTCCTGCCCAACGTGATGGCCCGCATGGAAAGCGAGGCTGACAACTTCCTGCTGTGCAAGGCGCAGGTTGCCTTCATGTGGGCGCAGACCAGATTTGGCAGCTGCCGCGTTGACTTCGATGCCGAGCTTGGCCGTCACGCCGACCCTGACCGCGCGCTGGCCGCCTTCCAGGCGCTGGACAATATCCGCCTCGAGATATGCCTCGCCCGCGAACTGCCGGGCTTGTGGCGCGACATGCAGGAACTCGCCCTGCGCCATGGCGACGCGGAAAGGCCGCAGGCGTGGCAGGCCTTCGCACAGGCGATCGAGGCCAACCCCGCCGACCCTGAATCCGCGCTTGCGCTGCTCGATGCAGCCTGCGCGCTGGAGCCGCCCCCCGCGCGCGTCTATCACGCCGCGCTCAACCCGCAGGCCGTGGCCGACGTTCGCAACGCACGCATGGCGCGCGAAAAAATGCTGCTGCGGGTGAAGCTCGCCCAGCTCGCGAAGGAACAGCGCGAGCAGGCTGCGCCGCAGACGAGCGACAAGCCCGCCGAGGAACAGAAACAGGAGCCAGCAAAATTCGAGGCCCGGCAGGACGGTCAGGCTTGGGAACTCACGCTCGACGACCAGCCGATCGCGCCGCCCGAGGACGTGAAGCAACTGCTGACTTCTGTATCCCTCGACTGGGGCGAGATCCCGCCCGAAATGCTGACCGCGGCCGGCGACGGTGAATATGACCCGGCACTGTACGAGGAGAAGGAAAGGACCCCAACGAAGTCTGGCAGGGCAC
>DAIMZB010000135.1:0-2826 GCA_036734185.1 Thiobacillaceae bacterium
CGACTGCCACGATCCTCAAGCCGCGCTGTCCGCGATGAAGCAGGCCGAATTCGTGGTGGCGCTGTCCGCCTACAAGCATGGCGCGCTGGATTACGCCGATGTGCTGCTGCCGATTTCGCCGTTTACAGAGACCTCTGGCACCTTCATCAACATCGAAGGGCGCGTCCAGAGTTTCAATGGCGCGGTGAAGCCCCTGGGCGAAACCCGCCCGGCCTGGAAAGTGCTGCGCGTGCTGGGCAATCTCCTGAACCTGCCGGGTTTCGAGTTCGAATCCAGCGAGGCGGTGCGCGCAGAAGTATTCGGCGTTGCGGCGCTTGGGCCCGATGCACAGGCCCGGGTATGCGCGCTCCTCAACAACCGCATCGAGCCGCTTGGTGTTTCGCTTGCCGTTTCCGACAAGCTCGAACGCATTGGTGAAGTGCCGATTTACCAGGTTGATCCTGTCGTGCGCCGCGCGATTTCGCTGCAGCGCACGGCTGATGCGGCACCGCCGATCGCGCGCGCATCCGGCATGCTGCTGGAAAAGCTCGGCCTTGGCAGCGGCGGCATGGCGGTGATTCGCCAGGGCTCCGGCTCGATCGTGATCCGCATCGACCGCGACGACTGTCTGCCAGGCAACTGTGTGCGCCTGCCCGGCGCGCATGACGTGACCCAGGCCCTGGGGCCGCTGTTCGGCGAACTCAGCGTGGAGCCTGCCTGATGGAATACATGCAGAACCTCCTCGGACCCGCATGGCTCCCGATCTGGACGCTGGTCAAGATCATGATCATCGTCATCCCCCTGATGCTGTCGGTGGCCTATCTGACTTATGCCGAAAGGAAGATCATCGGCTGGATGCAGGTGCGCATCGGCCCCAACCGTGTGGGTTGGCAGGGCCTGCTGCAGCCGATTGCCGACGCGGTGAAGCTCCTGATGAAGGAAATCATCATTCCGTCGGGCGCCAACAAGGGGCTTTTCATCCTCGGCCCGATCCTCGCCATCGCGCCGGCCCTGGCAGCGTGGGCGGTGATCCCGTTCGCCGAGAACTGGGTGCTGGCCGACATCAACGCCGGCCTGCTGTATGTCATGGCGATCACCTCCATGGGCGTGTACGGCGTGATCGTCGCCGGCTGGGCGTCCAACTCCAAATACGCTTTCCTCGGCGCCATGCGTTCGGCTGCCCAGATCGTGTCGTATGAAATCGCCATGGGTTTCGCCCTGGTCGGTGTGCTGATGGCCTCGCAAAGTCTGAACCTGACCGATATCGTCAACGGCCAGGCCGGCGGCATCCATCACTGGTATTTCCTGCCGCTGTTCCCGCTCTTTGTGGTTTACCTGATTTCAGGCGTGGCCGAGACCAACCGAGCGCCCTTCGACGTGGCCGAAGGCGAGTCGGAGATCGTTGCCGGCTTCCATGTGGAGTATTCCGGCATGGCCTTCGCCGTGTTCTTCCTGGCCGAATACGCCAACATGATCCTGATTGCGGCGCTGACCACGCTCATGTTCCTGGGCGGCTGGCTGTCTCCGTTCCCCTTCCTGCCGGATGGCTTCATCTGGTGGGCGATGAAAGTGGCCTTCGTGCTGTTCCTGTTCCTTTGGTTCCGTGCGACCTTTCCCAGATACAGATATGACCAGATCATGCGCCTGGGCTGGAAGGTGTTCATCCCCATCACCATCGTCTGGATCGTCTTTGTCGGCGGCATGATGCAGACCCCGTTCAAGCACTGGTTCCACTAAGGGGAATGGGATGAAACGCATCTTCAATTTCCTTAACAGCCTGGTTTTGTGGGAACTGCTCAAGGGCATGCGCCTGACCGGCCGCTACATGTTCGCGCGCAAGATCACGGTGCAGTTCCCGGAAGAAAAGACGCCGCAGTCGCCGCGCTTCCGCGGCCTGCACGCGCTGCGCCGCTACCCCAACGGCGAGGAACGCTGCATTGCCTGCAAATTGTGCGAAGCAGTGTGCCCGGCGCTGGCGATCACCATTGAATCGGAACAGCGCGCCGACGGCACGCGCCGTACCACGCGCTACGACATCGATCTGACCAAGTGCATTTTCTGCGGCTTTTGTGAAGAGTCCTGCCCGGTGGACTCGATTGTGGAGACCCACATCCTCGAATACCACGGCGAAAAGCGTGGCGATCTCTATTACACCAAGCCCATGCTGCTGGCGGTGGGCGACAAGTACGAAGCGGAAATTGCTGCGTGCCGCGAACAGGATGCCAAATACCGGTGATGCGATGACATTCGACCAGTTCATTTTCTATCTCTTCTCCGCCATCCTGCTGTTTGCGGGTCTGCGCGTGATCACCGCGCGCAATCCTGTGCATGCCGCGCTCTATCTGGTGCTGGCCTTCTTCACCGCGGCCGGCCTGTGGATGACGCTGGAGGCCGAATTCCTCGCCATCACTCTGGTGCTCGTTTATGTCGGGGCGGTCATGGTGCTGTTCCTGTTCGTGGTGATGATGCTGGACATCAATCTCGACAAGCTGAAGGAAGGTTTCTGGGACTACCTGCCGCTGGCCCTGCCGGTGGCGATCCTGCTGATGCTGGAGATGGCGGTGGTGCTGGGCGGTCGCTTCTTCGGCCTGGACAAAATCCATGCGCCGGCCCCGAAGCCTGCCGACTACAGCAACACCCAGGCGCTCGGAAAGCTGCTTTATACCGAATACGTCTACGCCTTCGAGCTGGCCGCCGTCATCCTGCTGGTGGCGATCGTGGCCGCGATCGCGCTCACCATGCGGAAAAGAAAAGACACCAAATACATTGACCCGGCCAGACAGGTCGTCGTCAAGCGCGCAGACCGTCTTCGCCTGGTGAAAATGCCTGCCGAGAAGCCGGCTGGCG
>DAIMZB010000136.1:0-2824 GCA_036734185.1 Thiobacillaceae bacterium
GCGCATGGCAATCCTTGATGTCCTCCACCAGCGCCAGGTACTTCTCGGTTGCGGAGCGGTACACCTGGTCGAGCTTGTCGATGCGGATCATGGTGTGGTGCGTGGGAATCACCACCGTTTCCAAGCCGTAGATTTCCTGGAATTCGTAAGCCTCGGTATCGGCCGTCCCGGTCATGCCGGCAAGCTTGTGGTACATGCGGAAGAAATTCTGGAACGTGATCGATGCCAGCGTCTGGTTCTCGCTCTGGATCGAAACGTTTTCCTTGGCCTCCACCGCCTGGTGCAGTCCGTCGGACCAGCGGCGCCCCGCCATCAGGCGCCCGGTGAACTCATCGACGATGACCACTTCGCCGTCCTGGACCACGTAATGCCGGTCCTTGAAGAACAGGTGGTGCGCGCGCAGCGCGGCATTGAGGTGGTGCATCAGGTTCACATAGGCCGGCTCGTACAGGCTGCGGCCCTCCGGGAGCAGCCCGACCCGCGCCAGCAGCTTTTCCGCGTTCTCGTGCCCCTGCTCCGAGAGCAGAACCGAGTGCACCTTCTCGTCGACGAGAAAATCCCCGGGCCCGTCCTCCTTCTCCTGCTTGATCAGCAGCGGTGCCACCTCGTTCATGCGGTAGTAGACCTCGGTGCGGTCCTCCGACTGCCCCGAAATGATCAGCGGCGTGCGCGCCTCGTCAATCAATATCGAATCGACTTCGTCGACGATCGCGAAATTCAGCCCGCGCTGGTAGCGCTCCGGCAACGAATTGGCCATGTTGTCGCGCAGGTAGTCGAAGCCGAACTCGTTGTTGGTGCCGTAGGTGATGTCGGCGGCGTAGGCCGCGTGCTTGTCCGAATGCGCCATCTGCGACAGGATCACGCCCACGGAGAGGCCGAGGAACGAATAAAGCTTGCCCATCCAGTCCGCATCGCGTTGCGCGAGGTAATCGTTGACCGTGACGATGTGCACGCCGCGGCCCGACAGGGCATTCAGGTAGGCGGGAAGCGTCGCCACCAGGGCTTTTCCCTCGCCGGTGCGCATTTCCGCGATTTTGCCGTCGTGCAGGACCATTCCGCCTATCAGTTGCACGTCGAAATGTCGCATCTTCATCACGCGCCGCGAGGCTTCGCGGACCACGGCAAACGCTTCTGGCAGCAGCTCGGCGAGCCCCTGCGCCTCGACCTCGGCGCGCTTGTCCTCCGGGGCATCGGCTATGCGCTTTGCCAGGCGGGCCTTGAACTCGGGCGTTTTCGCCGTCAGTTCGGAGTCGCTGAGGGCGCTCATCGCCGGCTCGAGCGCGTTGATCTCCTTGACTGTCTTGCGGTAGCGTTTCAACAGCCGGTCGTTGCGGCTGCCGAAAATCGCCCTGGGCATACGGGAGATTCTGGCGAGAATATTGGACATCAGTCGCTGACCGCTTCGCGGAAAAACGCGGATTTTATCATGCGCGACAGGCACTTCCCGCCTGCGAAGGGCCTCAAGTCAGTGGAAAAACCGAAAACGCAGGCTTATTTGGCGGAAGCCTGCAGAAAGCGCGAGGGATTCTGCGCCACGCCGCGGTAGCGCACCTCGAAATGCAGATGCGGCCCGGTCGAGCGGCCGGTCGATCCCACTTCGGCAATCTTCCTTCCCCGCTGCACCACGTCACCGGGCTTGACCAGGATTTTCGATGCGTGCGCATAGCGCGTGACGAAATCATTGCCGTGGTCGATCTCGATCATCTTTCCGTACTGGTGATGCACCTCTGCGGTGAGAACCACGCCGCCGGCCGCAGCGAAGATGGGGGTGCCCGCATCGGCAATGAAGTCAACGCCTTCGTGCAGCGCGTTCTGCCCGGTGAAGGGATCAAGGCGCCAGCCGAAACTCGACGCATTCCAACTCGCCTCCACCGGAGTCACGGTAGGAAGCAGGCGGCGCTTCACCCGGACATCGAACAGGGTGGTCTCGAGAATGCCCAAGGTGTCGGTGCGGTTCTCCAGATTGCGCGAAAGCATTTCCAGCTGCCGGCCGAAATCCGCCAGGGAAATGTTCTGCGGAGGCATGCTGGTGGAGAGCGCGCCGCCACGACCCGGATTCTCGTTGAAACGGAACTCGCCGGGCTTGAGGCCGGCCAGTGAGGACACCCGGTCGCCAAGGGCATCCAGGCGCATCAGCTGCGCCTGCATCTGCCCGAGCTTGACGGCCATGGCGTTGAGGTTTTCGCGAAGGAAGCTTTCCGCCTTCCTGGATTCGCGTTCCTGCACCGAGGCCAGTGCCGTCTCCAGCAGCGGAAGCTTCAGCTCCGCGGAGTAACTGAGGGTGAGGTAGAAAAGCCCGACGGCCACCACCAGCATGCCCAAAGCCGCCAGCGCGCCTGCGATCGCCAGATGGCCCGGCCCCAGGGTGATGGTTTTTGCGGCCGCTAGGCGACTCGGAACTAGAATAATATGCAAAGCTTCAATCCCCGCTGTTCAACCGCAGCCTGCCAGGTTCCCCAAATGCGCGCCCATCTCGGAGAGTTTCTTCTGCAAGGTGATGACAGTAACTCACTGATTTCACATGCAAATTTTCTTCTGGAACTGCGCAGGATCGTAATCCCGCTCCTGCCGGGCGAGTTCGCCCGGTACTGCTCGATCGCCAACTACAAGGATGGAAAGCTGGTTATTTTTGCGGACAACAACGCAGTTGCTGCAAAACTGAGGCTGCTGGCCGGGGGGCTGCCCCGTAAAATCTCCAGCCACCTGCAACAAACCGGAAGGCAGGTTACCGCAGTGGTTATTGAAGTGCAACCCCGAGTCAGGCCGCCGACAGTTTCGCGCCAAGCCCTGCCGATCAGCCCTCGTGGCGCTCAGGACATCCTCG
>DAIMZB010000137.1:0-2568 GCA_036734185.1 Thiobacillaceae bacterium
ACGGGCACCAACGGCAAGACCACCACGGTGCGCCTGATTTCGCATCTGCTGGCCCTTTCGGGCAAGCGCGTTGGCATGACCGTGACTGACGGCGTGTACGTCGATGGCCGCTGCATCGACACGGGCGACTGCAGCGGCCCGAAGAGCGCGCGCAACGTGCTCGCCCATCCAGATGTGGATGCGGCTGTCCTGGAGACCGCGCGCGGCGGGCTTTTGCGCGAGGGGCTGGCATTCGATCGCTGCCATGTGGGCGTGGTCACCAACATTGGCCTGGGCGACCATCTTGGGCTCAATTTCATCACCACGGTGGAGGATCTCGCCGTGCTGAAGCGGGTGGTTGTCCAGAATGTCGGACCGAACGGCATGGTCGTGCTCAACGCCTGCGACCCCAAGGTGGTCGACATGGCTGTCCACAGCACCGGCGCCGTAACTTTTTTTGCCAGCGAACCGCATCACCCCGTGATTGCGCTGCATCGGGCCATGGCCCGCCGCGTGGTCTACCTGGACGGCGAAGATGTCGTCGCCGAAGAAGGCAGTTTTGCGCAGCGCATTCCTCTGAGCGAAATCCGCCTGACCCGGAATGGTGCTGTCCATTTCCAGATCGACAACGCCATGGCGTCGATTGCGGCAGTCTGGGCGCTGGGGCTGGACTGGGCGATTATTCGCGAGGGTTTGCGGAGTTTCGACAGCGACGACAGCACGACTCCGGGCCGCTTCAACCTGTTCGATTATCGCGGCGCCACCCTGATCGCCGATTACGGGCACAACGCCGATGCCATTCTCGCGCTGGTGCGCGCGGTCGAAGCCATGCCGGCGAAGCGGCGGATCGCGGTCATCAGCGGGGCTGGCGATCGTCGCGACGAGGACATTCGCCAGCAGACCGGAATTCTGGGCGATGCGTTCGACGAGGTCATTCTCTATCAGGACCAATGCCAGCGCGGCCGTGCCGATGGCGAAGTGCTGAGGCTGTTGCGCGAGGGGCTGGCCAATGCCTCGCGCGCCAAACACATCGATGAAGTTCGCGGCGAGTTCCTCGCCATCGACACGGCACTGTCCCGGCTGCGCGCGGGCGACCTCTGCCTGATCCTGATCGATCAGGTCGAGGAGGCGCTGGCGCACATCAGGCAGCGCGTCGCTCAGGGCTAGCCAGGCGGGAGTGCTCAGGCGCGGGCCACCACCGCGCAGGACACCTCTTTCGCGCCTGCCTGTATCAGGGTTGCGGCCAGCGCATTCAATGTGCTGCCTGTCGTCATCACGTCGTCAACGATGCCGACATGGAGCCCGGCAACCTTCTCGCAGCAGGCAAACGCCCCCTGCATGTTCCTCCTGCGGGTTTCGCGCTTGAGGCCGGCCTGCGGCGGCGTATTGCGCTCGCGTGTGGCCCATCCGGCCTGCATCGGGATGCCGGTTCTTGCAGAAAGTTCGCGCGCGATCTCCGCCGCCTGGTTGAAGCCGCGCGCTTTCAGGCGCTGTGCGTGCAGCGGCATCGGCAGCCAGACGTCGGGCTGCGGCGATTGCCTTGCCAGCAGCTCACCCAGCAGAGGCGCGAGTGCGAGGTGTTCCTGGTATTTCAGCCGCTGGATCAGGCGGTCGATGGGGAAGGCGTAGCTGAAAACTGCGCGGGTGCGGTTGAACGCGGGCGTTTCCTTGAGACAGGTGCCACAGACTTCCCCGCCCGGCGTCGGCAGGGCGCAGACTGGGCAGCAGGCGTTCGCCAGCCAGGGCAGGTCAGCCTCGCAGGCTCCGCACAGAGGGCCGTTCGGGCTTTGGCACAGCAGGCATGCCGGCGGCATGATGTGGTTAAAAAATGAGCAGATGTTCAATTGTCTCGCAATGTGGTTTTGACAGCGTTGAGGGCGCGCACGGATAATCTGGGCTGAGTCCGGGAGCACCCATGAAAGTAAAACGCGTCATCAGCGCAAAATCCGCTCGATTTTCCGCGCAGTTGTTCAATATCGCGAGCGTCGTCGCCATTACTGCCGGCATTTCGGCGCTGCTGCTGGGCAAGCTTCTGGCCAGCCACAAAATCGGTTTTCTGCCCTTCGTCCTCTCGTTTCCGCCCCTGATGATCTGGCTGGCGGCCTCGATTTTCGTATATGCCAGCATCGCACATCATCCCAACGCACGCACGCGGCATTATCACCGCTGGGCAGGTTACCGCTTTTACGGCGCAACCGGCGCGATGGTGGTGTTCGGGCAGCCCATCTATGAATTGCTGGGCGGCTGGAACGGGCTCATGGGCGTGTGGGCCCTGGTGTTTTTGATCGTGGTGCCATGGGGGCTCTACGACATCTGGAAGGCTGCCAGGGAAAACTGGCAGGACATGGTCATCGAGGTAGGCATCAATGAGTAGCTGCAACTGTTCGTCCATTCACGTCCACCAGCCGGTGGAAACCAAGGTGCCGGTTGCGGCTGTCGAGGCGCTGTTCGACAAGCCCTTCAGCGATCTGCTGTTCGAGGCGCAGACGGCCCATCGCCGGAATTTCGACCCGAACAAGGTCCAGCTCTCGACGCTCCTTTCCATCAAGACCCGCGGTTGCCCAGAGGACTGCGGCCATTGCGCGCAGT
>DAIMZB010000138.1:0-2566 GCA_036734185.1 Thiobacillaceae bacterium
CCGCAAGCCACTCCGACGCACCATTTTCCCCACTGTAGAGAAGCCTTGGCAATGAAACTTGAATTGTCGCCTTTTGCCCGCGTTGAAGCCCTTCCCAGCATCGAGCAGGAGGAGCTGCGCGGGATCACGCGGACGGTGGCCGAGATTCACTGGCTTCTGCTCGCGCTGGTGCTCCTGTTCCTGGTGTTCGCGCGCTCCACCACCGATGGCGAGATCAATGCCGCACTGGCGGCCGGACTTTTGATTTATACCGGCTTTGTCATGGGTTTCCGCTACGCGAATTTCTACAAGCGCGAGACGCGCTGGAAAATCGCCATCGAGACCTGGGTGATGATCGCCTTCATCACATGGGTCGTTTCGTTTACCGGCGGGCTTGCCAGCCCGCTCCTGAACCTTTACCTGCTGCCTGTGATCACGGCAGCCCTCACGCTGAGCAAGATCACCACGCTGATCGAAGTCGGGCTGATCGCTGCCTGCTACCTCTATCTTGGCGGCGGTGTCTCGACCGAGATGTTCTTTTCGTTCGCTTTCTACGGCGGTTTTGTGGCGCAGATTGCGCCGGTGCTGCTGGTGGGCTACATACTCACCATGTTCTCGGCCGACATACGCTATGGCCTGAACCGGGCAAAGGTGCTTGCCGAGGTGGATGAACTCACCGGCCTTTTCAATCTTCGCGGCCTGGCGATCACTGCGAACCGCCTGCTTGCGCAGTCGGTCCGATACAACCGCTCGGCCACCATACTGATGATCGATTCGGACAACCTCAAGACGGTGAACGACACGCATGGCCACGACGCCGGCAACCGGCTGCTCAAGCACCTGGCGATGGCAATACGCAATGAATTGCGGGACAACGACGTTCCGGCGCGGTATGGCGGCGACGAATTCATCGTTTTCCTGTCGGAGACGCCGGTGCCGGGTGCCGTGATCGTCGCCGAGCGCATCCGCGATGCCATGGCATCCACTCCCGTTGACGTCGGTGGCGGCAGGATGGTCACCTGCACGGTGAGCATAGGCATTGCCGGTTATCCGGAAGACGGCGCCAACATCGACGCCATCACCGCGCGTGCCGACCGGGCCATGTACCAGGCCAAGCGTGAAGGGCGCAATCGCGTGGTCAGGTTCCAGGCGGAATAGCCCCTCGTGGCGGCTGCTAGTGCGCCGCCGCCCCGGGGAGCTTGGTGGTGCCAGGCAGCGGGCATTCAAGCACCGCCTGGCGCAGCGCCTCGATAGCCGGTTTTCGCGGAAACGACTTGCGGTACACCAGCACCACACGCCGGTCTGGCTCAGGCGAGGTGAGTGGCAGGTAGCGCAACAGGCTGTCCCTGGGCGTTTTCTCCGGAACGGATGTCGACGGCAGCACCGTGAGGCCGACGCCAGAGGCCACCATCTGGCGGATGGTTTCCAGCGATGAACCTTCGAAGCTGCGCTGCATGCCTTCCGCATTGGCGCTGCGATTGAGCGCAGGCGCCGCATCGAGAATCTGGTCGCGGAAGCAGTGTCCGGTGCCCAGAAGCACCATGGTTTCCTTCTGCAGTTCGCCTATCCTGACGCTTTTGCGCGCGGCCCAGGGGTGGTTGCGCGGCAGCGCGAGGAGGAAAGGTTCGTCGTACAGCGGCTGTATGGTGAAGCCGGGTTCCTCGAAGGGCAGGGCGAGTATGGCCGCGTCGATATCGCCCTGCTTGAGCTGTTCGCGAAGGCGGTGGGTGTAGTTCTCCTGCAGGTGCAACGGCATGCGCGGCGCGCTTCTGTGCAGCAGTCTGACGACGCCGGGCAGCAGGTAGGGGGCGATGGTATAGATCACGCCGATGCGAAGCGGCCCCTGCAGGGGATCCTTGCCCTGCTTTGCGATTTCCCGGATGGCCTGCGATTGCTCCAGCACACGCTGAGCCTGCTCGATGACCCGCTCCCCGACCGTGGTGGGCGCGATTTCACCGGAGGCCCGCTCGAACAGGGCCACGCCCAGTTCATCTTCCAGTTTCCTGATCGCAACCGAAAGGGTGGGCTGCGAAACGAAGCAGGCTTTGGCCGCATTGCCGAAATGGCGCTCCCTGGCGACGGCGACGATATAGCGCAGTTCTGTCAGGGTCATAGATCAACCATCGGCAATGGCCCCGGCAAATTTCCAGTGTGCACGAGTTGCTCCTTGTTTTGATTGAAGATTCCAGGCGAACGTGCCGCTATCTGCCGGATTGTGCACGGCAGTGGAAGGGCTCCTTGTAACACTTTTTAACAAAATTTCCGCTTCCCGGCTGCATTCCTGACAAAAAGCTGTCAACGCCTCCGACGGTACGGCGTTGTTGTTCTCAGGTTCGACAAAAAACGAACCATCGAAAATCCAACCATGGAAAAGGAAACAGACATGTTCGCACGTAAAATTCTCGCAGTAGTGATTGCTTCCGCATTTGCCGGTTCCGTGTTCGCGCAAGCGACCACCGCCGCCCCCGCCAAGACCGAAGCCAAGGCAGCCGTGACCGCCAAGGCCGATGCCAAGGCGCCGGCAGTGAAAGCCGACGCGAAGGCCGCTCCGGCAGCCAAGACCGAAGCCAAGGCCGAAGTCAAAGCC
>DAIMZB010000139.1:0-2484 GCA_036734185.1 Thiobacillaceae bacterium
CCCAGCCACAGCAGCTTGTACTCGCGGTACCGCAGCGCGGCGAACATGCGCAGGCCGGAGAAAAAGGCGAACAGGCCCCGGGGTTTCGGGGTGTTGTTATCCATCGACAATGCCAAAAAGGGAAATCACCGGCCGCTGCTACGGGACCTTCGCCAGTGACTTGCGGAATTGCTCAAGGCGGCCGTGATAGTCCTCCGACTCGCCGTAATCGAGAAAATGCGCATAGCGCGCGTGGGTTCCAAGCACCTTGCGGGCGTGCTTGATGGGACAGAAATACTGTTCGGTGCGGGCGACGACCTCGGTGCAGTAGGCGAGCAGGCCGTTGGCATATGCGCAGTATTCGCAGTGCACCCGCTCGTAGAAATTCAGGTAACCCAGCTGGTGGCGGTCAAAGGCAATGTAGTCTGAGCGGGGCACTTTGGCTATTCTGTAGATCGGAAAGCTCAGCGCCTGGTACACCGTGACCGTGAGGTCGAGCAGCAGCATCGGAATGATCATGAAATAGATCACCGGCGCGGTGACGAGGTTTTGCGGGCGGTCCGTCACCAGCCAGCGAAAAACGCTTCGCTTGAGCTTCTGATGTGCATCTCGAACGCTTTTCTCGAACTCGACGCGCTTGCCCTTGATGGTGAACGCGATGCGGTTTTCGCGCTCGTGCAGCGCGGTCTGCAACTGGCCCTCGAGCGCGGCGATCTGGTCCAGCAAATCTCGTATCTTGTCGTTCATCGGGGTTTGTTCCGCAGGAATGGCCTCACGCCTGGGGCGCGATTGCAGCCGGGTGGGAGTGTACGCGGTGCCTGACTTCAGTGAAAATCGCGCGACCGTGTTTTCAGGTCACCCAGCCAGGCGCTGTGGTCGAAAAGTTTCCTGGCGATGAGGTGGATCACTTCGCCTTCCTTCTCCAGCAGGCCGTGCACCGCCATCAGTTTTGAGCCCAGCGCCTCTTTTCGCTGGCGTTCAAAAAGGTCGCGCCACACCACCACATTGACGCAGCCGGTTTCATCCTCCAGCGTGACGAACACCACGCCTGATGCCGTGTCCGGGCGCTGGCGGCCGATCACCAGACCGGCTGCCCTGGCAAAGTGCTTATGGGGAAGGGCGCGCACGGCCTCGGCGCTGGAAAGCCGTGCTCTGGTCAGGCGCGGCCGCAGCAGCGCCAGCGGATGGCGGCCGAGCGTGAGGCCCAGGCTTCTGTAATCGGCGACCAGATCCTCGCCTTCGCTGGGGGCGGGGAACAACGCCAGGGTTTCGTTCACCGGTGCATGCTGCAGCATGTTGGCGTGGGTTTCGATGCCGGCCACCGCCCACCAGGCGTCGCGGCGATGCCCGGCCAGACCGGCAAAGGCGTTGGCGGCGGCCAGCACATGGAGATCGCGGCGTTCCAGCCTGGCGCGTTCGGCGACATCTTCCACATCGGCAAAAGGCGCCTGCCTTCGTGCGGCGACGATGCGTTCGGCGCCGGCTTTTGAAAGGCCTTTCACCATCAGCAGTCCCAGGCGAACCGCCGGAGAGGGTTTATTCAAGTATTTGATTTTTATTGATTTTTCAACGTCTTCCAGCGTGCACTCCCAGTCGCTTGCACAGACGGTGGCCGGCAGAATGTCAACCCCGTGCCGGCGCGCGTCCTGCGTGAGCTGCGCGGGGGCGTAGAAGCCCATGGGTTGGCTGTTGAGCAGCGCCGCCAGGAACGCCGCCGGCTCATGGCATTTGAGCCAGGCCGAGAAATAGGCGAGCAGGGCGAAGCTGGCCGAATGCGATTCGGGAAAGCCGTATTCGCCAAACCCCAGGATCTGCTGATAGATGCGTTCGGCGAACTCGCGCGGATAACCGCGCTCCTGCATGCCGTTGATGAGCTTCGCCTCGAAGTGCTGAAGCCCGCCGCGCTTCTTCCATGCCGCCATGGAGCGGCGCAGCTGGTCGGCTTCGCCCGGCGTGAAACCGGCGGCCACCATGGCCAGCTGCATCACCTGCTCCTGGAAGATCGGCACGCCCAGGGTCCTCGAGAGCACCGACTTCACCGCTTCGCTGGGATAGGTGACGGCTTCCTTGCCCTGCTTGCGCCGCAGGTAGGGATGCACCATGCCGCCCTGTATCGGACCCGGGCGCACGATGGCCACTTCGATCACCAGTTCGTAGAAATTCTCCGGCTTCAGGCGAGGCAGCATCGACATCTGCGCGCGCGATTCGATCTGGAACACGCCCACGGTGTCGGCGTGCCGGATCATTTCGTAGACCTTCGGGTCTTCGCGCGGGATTTCGTGCATGGTGAAGCGGGTGTTGCGGTAACCGGCCACCAGGTCAAGCGCGCGGCGTATGGCCGAGAGCATGCCCAGGGCCAGCACATCAACCTTCAGCAGGCCCAGGGCCTCGAGGTCATCCTTCTCCCACTGGATCACGCTGCGCTCGGCCATTGATGCATTTTCGATCGGCACCAGGCGCGACAGCAGCCCGCGCGCGATGATGACCCCGCCGACATGCTGCGAC
>DAIMZB010000140.1:0-2390 GCA_036734185.1 Thiobacillaceae bacterium
GTGGTCGTGAACTGCGGCGAGGGTGGCGGAATTGGTAGACGCACTGGATTTAGGTTCCAGCGCCGCAAGGCGTGGGGGTTCGAGTCCCTTCCTTCGCACCAGTCGCCTTCACGACAGCGATCCGCCGATGCCCGAAAGGGCATCTTGCGTCATTTGTTAAACACGGGGGATTCCCCCGATTTTCGGTTGATTATTAAGGCGAAACAGGACGGCAATGCAGACAAATCTGGAAACACTGGGCGCGCTCGAGCGCCGACTGAGCATGGCGGTTCCCGCCCAGGACATCGACAAGGAAGTCGACCAACGCCTGAAAAAGCTGTCGCGCACGGTGCGCATGCACGGGTTCCGCCCGGGCAAGGTGCCGATGAAGATCGTCAGCCAGCAGTACGGCCTGCAGGTGCGCTCCGAGGTCATCGGCGACGCGGTGCAGAAGGCATTCGAGGAAGCCGTGCAGGCCAACAAGCTGCGCGTTGCCGGCAATCCCCGGATCGAACCCGGCAAGGACGAGGATGCGACCCAGCTTTCATTTGCCGCGACCTTCGAGGTGTATCCCGAATTCAAGTTGGGCGACATTTCGGCCGTAACCATCGAGAAGGCGACGCTGCAGGTGGCTGATGCCGATGTGGACCGCACCATCGAGGTGTTGCGCAAGCAGCGCGTCAGCTACGCGGCGGCGGACCGCGCGGCGCAGGCCCAGGACAAGGTGACCGTCGATTTCACCGGGCGGATCGACGGAGTCGAATTTGCCGGCGGCAAGGGCACGGACATGCCGGTGGTGCTGGGCGAGGGCAGGATGCTTCCGGATTTCGAGGCGGGCCTCACGGGCGTGACCGCCGGGCAGACCAAGACGTTTGACGTGAAGTTCCCGGACGATTACGGCAACAAGGAACTGGCGGGCAAGACCGCGAGTTTCGAGATACAGGTGAAGAAGGTCGAGGCGCCGCAGCTGCCTGCGGTGGACGCGGAGTTCGCGAAGGCCCTTGGCGTGGCCGACGGCGACCTGGACAAGATGCGCGCGGAGATCCGCGCCAATGTGGAGCGGGAAGTGAAGAAGCGCCTCGAGGCGGACATCAAGCAGAAGGCGATGCAGGCCCTGATCGACTCGACGCCGGTAGAGTTGCCCAAATCCCTGGTGCAGATAGAAACGCAGCGCCTGGTTCAAAGCACGCGACAGGACCTGGAGGCGCGCGGCATGAAGATGGACCAGTTGCCCATCAATCCCGAGCTGTTCGAGGCGCAGGCCAAGAGGCGCGTCGGGCTGGGACTGATCATCGGGGAACTGGTGGCAGCCAAGGAGCTGGCGCCCAAACCCGAGCAGATCCGCGCGCTGGTCGAGGACTATGCGCAGAGCTATGAGCAGCCTATCGAGATGGTAAGATGGCTTTACTCGGAGCAGCAGCGTCTCGCCGAGTTCGAGGGTCTGGCCATCGAGGCGAATGTCGTGGCCTGGGTCCTGAATAACGCGAAGGTCGAGGAAAAGGCTGTTTCGTTCGATGAATTCATGAACAAGGCGGCGGCATGAACTGGTCAGGCGGGTTGAATGCGACGGCGGGCTCGCTCCAGGGCGCAATGGAGCCGCAGGGCCTGGGGCTGGTCCCCATGGTCATCGAGCAAAGCGGGCGCGGCGAGCGCGCCTACGACATCTATTCCCGCCTGCTCAAGGAGCGCGTGGTGTTCCTGGTGGGCCCGGTGAACGAGGTCACCGCCAACCTGATCGTGGCGCAGCTCCTGTTCCTGGAGTCGGAAAACCCCGACAAGGACATCTTCTTCTACATCAATTCGCCCGGCGGTTCGGTGTCGGCCGGCCTTGCGATCTACGACACCATGCAGTTCGTCAAGCCGGACGTCTCCACGCTTTGCGTCGGACAGGCGGCCAGCATGGGTGCGCTGCTGCTCACCGCGGGCGCCAAGGGCAAGCGCGTGTGCCTGCCCAACTCCCGCGTCATGATCCACCAGCCCATGGGCGGGTTCCAGGGGCAGGCATCGGACATCGAGATCCATGCCAAGGAAATTCTTTTCCTCAAGCAGAGACTGAACGAAATCATGGCCAAGCATTGCGGCCAGGATGTGGCGCGCGTTGCGCGGGACACCGACCGGGATAATTTCCTTTCGGCCGATGAAGCCGTGAGTTATGGTCTTGTCGACCGGGTGCTCGCGTCGCGCGAAGACGTGCTTGCAGCCACGAAGACGGTATAAGCGCTTACAGGGGATGCCATGACGGAAAAGGCGAGCGGCGAAAAACTTCTCTACTGTTCCTTTTGCGGCAAAAGCCAGCATGAGGTGAGGAAGCTCATCGCCGGCCCGTCGGTGTTCATCTGCGACGAATGCATCGAGCTGTGCAACGACATCATCCGTGACGAGGCACCGCCCGAGGCCGCGCCATCCAAGGC
>DAIMZB010000141.1:0-2336 GCA_036734185.1 Thiobacillaceae bacterium
GGCGCGCCATCTGGGCCATGATCCCTTCCTTGGCCACAGGCTCCAGCCCGCCGGTATCAACGACAACGAATGCCCGGCCTCCGATTTCTCCGAAACCGTAATGGCGGTCTCTGGTCAATCCGGGCGTCGGCGCCACCAATGCGTCACGGGTCCGCGTCAGGCGGTTGAACAGGGTCGACTTGCCCACATTGGGCCGTCCGACGAGAACGAGGACGGGCTTCACCCTGCTCCGCCGGCGGTTTGCAGGGGATGCGTCAAATCAGGGCTGCAAGGCAATGGCATACAGGCCGCCATTTCTTGTCTGGACCAGCATTCCTTCGGGCAAGGCAGCGATCGCCGCACCCACGCCGCTTGAATCGGTTGCAATCCGGCCGACGAGGTTGCCGCTTTCACGATCCATGACATGCACGAATCCCTGCACATCCCCGGCGACGACCTGCCGCCCGAGCGGAAGCGGTACCGTCAGATTGCGCAGGAAAAACCGGTCCTGCTTCCAGTAGCTGGTGCCGTTGCTGCGGTCCAGTGCATGAACCGCGCCCCGATCGTCGGTGACATACAGGTACCGGGTATCGGCGCCAAGGCCATTGGTACTGGACATCGGCCTTGCCCACAGCGACTGCCCATTTGCCGAATCGAAGCAGGCGACGCGACCCTGATAGGCGACAGCGCAGACTTCACGGTCAGACACCCAGGGCAGGCCGACGACATCGGCCACCCGTTCCAGTTCCGTCGCGCCGCGCGGTTGCGCGACGGCAGATTCCCAGCGCAGCCCCCCGTTTCCCAGCGCAATTGCCGCCAGGCGCCCGCCGGCAAAGCCAACGAAAGCGACATTGTCGCGCACCACGACACCGGCGTTGCTCCTGACCGTCAGAGCAGGCACCGCGCGCTGATAGACCCAGCGCCGGCGGCCGTCCACGGCGTCCAGGCCGAATATCCTGCTGTCCGCAGCACGCACGACGACGATGTCACCGGCCACCACCGGGGCGGCCAGCACTTCGCTGGTCACGTTCGCGCGCCAGCGGATGTTGCCGTTGCCTGCTTCAATGGCAATGACTTCGCCTTCGCTGGACCCGACGGCCACAAGAGCCGAATCCGCTCCGACGCCACCTGACAACTGCGTGCCGGTCGCGGTTCGCCAGACCTGGCGGCCATTGGCAGCATCGTATCGCGCGACCGCGCCGTCGCGCGCCGCCGCAAACGCCGCATTGCCCACCACGGACGGACTGAAAACCACAGGCCCGGAGTTGCCGATATTGGCCTGCCACAGAATCCGGTGTGCAACGGAGGTCTTCAGTTCCGGCAATGGAGCCATCTTCGGACTGGTGTCGGGCCGGATCAGATCCATGGGATTCATGCTCGAGCAACCGCCAATCAGCGCGGCTGCGAGCAGGATGGGGAAAAATCTAACCACCGTGTCAGCCTTCGCCAAGGGCGTCTATCTTGCGTTTCAACTGTTCGGCCAGTCCCGGATTGCTCTTGCCCGCCTTGTCCAGCGCCGAACGATAGGCATCGCGTGCTTCTCCGTTCTTCTTCTGCACCAGCAGGATGTCGCCCCGCATGGATTCAAACAGCGCCTCGAACCCGGTGGCCGGTTTTGCCGCAAGCGCCTTCAGCGCCTCGTCCGGAGCCGAATCGTCCAGCAGCACATTGGCCAGCCGCAGCCTGGCCACCGATTTGAGTTCATCGTTGGAGCTGTTCTCGGTCACCCACTGGAGCTGCGCCCTGGCGGTCTTCAGGTCGCCCGCCTGGAAATGCATGCGCGCCGAGACCAGCGCCGCGAGCGGGCCATACGTGGTGCCGGAATACTTTTCGAGAATCGTGCCGGAGGCATCCCGCGCCGCCTTGAGGTCGTTGGCCCGCGCCGCCGATTGCAGGGTCTCGTACAGCGAGGCTGCCTCGGCCGCCCTTGATCCGCGGTACCAGTTCCAGCCGTTCCAGGCGGCCAGCAGAAGCAATGCGATGCTGACCGCCAGCAACACCAGATTTCCGTACTCCTTCCACCACGCTTTCAGCGCGGCAAGCTGTTCCTGCTCTTCCAGATCCAGTGTGCTCATGTCCAATCACTTTCAGAAATTTGCCGCGACGGGCATCCGCCCGATTCCAGCTTCATGTGTCCTACAATCGCCGGGGCGCAGCTTATCCGGCGGCAGGCTCCTGCGCCAGAATTTGTTTCCCCGCCCGAGCCAGTTCGCCTTCGCCGATTCGCAGCTGGTCCCGGGCGGACCGCAGGGATTTGACGCTCGCTTCACCCGCCGCGGCTTCATCATCGGTGGCGCAGCCCTGCTCGCAGCGCCCGCCATCGTGCGCGCCGAGAACATCATGCCGCTGTTCGTGCC
>DAIMZB010000142.1:0-2217 GCA_036734185.1 Thiobacillaceae bacterium
GAGCTAACGGCGGAGAGGTTGCGAGAGCTTTTGTCTTATGACCCCAACACCGGGATTTTCGTTTGGGCCAAGCGTAGGCGTGGCCCGGTCAAGGTCGGGACTGTGGCCGGCAGCCGCGCATCATTACCGGCAATCCCTATCTTTATTTCGCGCGTGTTTCTTCCCTGCTGAATCCGGCGCTGCAACCGGCGCCGGGCGTTCATGCCATGGCAAGTGTGCATCCCAGTGCAGCGATAGCTGCATCGGCGACCGTCCAGGCGGGCGCCGTCGTGGGCGAGGGCGCCAGCATCGGCGAGCGCAGCATCGTGGGGCCGAACTGCGTGATCGGGGAACGCGTGAAATTGGGCGACGACTGTCTGTTGCATGCAAACGTCACGATTTACCATGGCTGCGTGCTGGGCAACCGCGTGATCCTTCACAGCGGGTGCGTTGTCGGGTCAGATGGTTTCGGCCTGGCCAACGAGCAGGGGCGCTGGGTGAAAATCCCGCAGGTGGGGCGCGTCCTGATCGGCGATGATGTCGAAGTCGGCGCCGGCACCACCATAGACCGCGGCGCCCTCGATGACACGGTGATCGAGGAGGGTGTAAAGCTCGACAACCTGATCCAGGTCGCTCATAACGTGAGAATAGGCGCGCATACGGCCATTGCCGCCTGCACTGGCATCGCCGGTAGCGCGAAGATCGGAAAATACTGCATGATCGGCGGCGCAGCTATGATCCATGGCCACATCGAAATCGCCGACAAGGTGCGGATTTCGACCAACACCCTGATCACCAAGTCGCTGACCCGGCCTGGAACCTATACCTCGGCGCTGCCATTCTCGGAGCACGGCGAATGGCTGAGGAACGCCGCACATTTGCGCAACCTTGATAAACTCGTCGGCCGCATCAAAGAACTGGAAAAACGGATTTCGGAACTGGAAGGGAAGGAATAATTATGGCAACCATGAACATTCAGGATGTGATGCGCCACCTGCCGCATCGCTACCCGTTTCTGCTGGTCGACCGCGTGCTTGAGTGCGAGCCGGGCAAGCACATCGTCGCGCTCAAGAACGTGACCATGAACGAACCACATTTCCCCGGCCATTTTCCGCACCATCCGGTCATGCCCGGCGTCCTGATCCTGGAAGCGCTGGCCCAGTCGGCTGCAGTGCTTTCCTATGTCACCGAGAACAAGGTGCCGGACGACGATTCGGTAGTCTATTTCGCCGGCATCGACGGCGCCCGTTTCAAGAAGCCGGTAATGCCGGGCGACCAACTGATCCTCAAGGTCGAGATCCTGCGCAACATGCGCGGCATCTGGAAATATGCCACGCGCGCCGAGGTCGACGGCGAAGTGGTTGCCGAAGCGGAAATGATGGCCGCGCTCAGGAATATGTGAAATGGGGGTTATCCATCCCACTGCCATCATTGAGGAGGGCGCCAGGCTTGCCAAGGATGTGAAGGTCGGCCCCTATGCCATCATCGGCCCGCATGTCGAAATCGGCGAAGGCACGACCGTAGGGGCACATGCGGTCATTACCGGGCATACGCGCATCGGCAGGGACAACCAGATTTTCCAGTTTGTTTCCCTGGGCGAGGTCCCACAGGACAAGAAATATGCCGGCGAGCCGACGCGCCTGGAAATCGGCGACGGCAACACCATCCGCGAGTTCTGCACCTTCAACATCGGCACTGCACAAGACGGCGGCGTGACAAGGGTGGGCAGCCACAACTGGGTGATGGCCTACGCGCACATTGCGCATGACTGCATGGTCGGCGACCACACCGTGCTGGCCAACAACACCACGCTTGCCGGCCATGTCGAGATCGGCGACCACGCCATTCTGGGCGGCCTGACCGCAGTGCACCAGTTTTGCAAGGTTGGCGCGCATGTCATCACCGGCGGCGGCACCATCGTGTACAAGGACATCCCGCCCTATGTCACCGCGGCCGGGCAGCCGGCCAAGCCGCATGGCCTTAATAGCGAAGGCCTCAAGCGCCGCGGCTTCACCCCCGAACAGCTCGCCACGCTCAAGCGTGCCTATAAGATCCTGTATCGCGATGGTCTGACCCTGCAGGAGTCCCTGGCGCAGCTGGATGAAATGGGCGCGGCCGAAGTCGGCTTGCTGACCAGTTTTCTGCGCAGGGCAGAACGCGGCATCATCCGATGACCGATACCGTTGGGCTGATCGCTGGCGAGGCTTCCGGCGACCTGCTCGGCGCGGAGCTTGTCGA
>DAIMZB010000143.1:0-1937 GCA_036734185.1 Thiobacillaceae bacterium
GACCCACCCCGAGCGGGTCTATACCCGCTCACAACTGCTTGATCAGGTGTGGGGCGACGACGTCTTCGTTGAAGAGCGCACCGTGGACGTGCATATCCGCAGGTTAAGGCTCGCGTTGGAAGTAAGCGCTCATGATGATCTGGTGCAGACGGTGCGGGGCGCGGGCTATCGTTTTTCCGCCCAACGGTAGATAATTCCGCCAGCCCCCCAACGCAGGTGAAAAAATGGGTTTCTGGTGGCGTCCCCTTGTCACGCTTTCTATCGTTGCGCTGATTGCCCTGGTGCTGCGCGCAGGGGGCGGAGAAGCGCTTGCCTACAAGTTTGCCGCCCTGGCATTGCTGGCCTATCTCGCGCGCCAGCTCTGGCAGGAAAATCGGCTGGCACGCTGGCTTGAGCAGGGTGCGGACAAACCTGCGCCCAGCGGCGACATCGGCGTATGGGGCGATATCTTCTATCGGCTTGAAAAGCTGCAGAAAAACCAGAGTCTCAGCCAGTCCGAGCTGGTAAGCGCGCTGGGCCGCTTCCAGCATGCTGCCGAGGCGGTGCCGGACGGCATCGTCATCCTCAACGAGCAGGACCAGATCGAGTGGTGCAATCCCGCCTCGCGCAGGCTGCTCGGGCTCGACAGCACGCGTGACCGCAGCCAGTACATCCATTACCTCATGCGGCAGTCGGATTTCGTCGATTTCCTCGGCCTGCGCGACTACTCGAAGCAGCTCAACATCAATTCCCCGGTCAATCGCGACATTAAATTGCTGCTGCAACTGGTGCCCTTCGGCGCCGAGCAGAAGCTCCTGATGGTCCGCGACATCACCGAACTGGAGCGCGTCGATGCCATGCGCCGCGACTTCGTCGCCAACGTGTCGCACGAGCTGCGCACGCCCCTGACCGTGGTCGGCGGCTTCGTCGAAACCCTGAACGAGATGGACAAGCCGGCAGAAGCCGATCTCAAGCACTATTTCGGCATCATGCTCAACCATACCCGGCGCATGCAGCGCCTGCTGGACGACCTGCTGACGCTTTCGCGCCTGGAATCCTCGCCCGGCACGGTGACCGAGGAACAGGTGCACATGCCGGAACTGATGCGCGAGCTGGCACGCGAGGCGGAGTCCTTGAGCCGCGGCCGGCACACAGTCCGGCTGGCGATCGACTCGCAGGACTGGCTTTCCGGCAGCCTGCAGGAACTGCAAAGCGCTTTCTCCAACCTGGTTTCCAATGCGGTGCGCTACACCCCGGACGGCGGCGAGATCGCACTGCGCTGGTTCGTTCAGCATGGCCACCCGGTTTTTTCCGTGGCCGATACCGGAGAAGGCATCGCCTCCGAGCACATTCCGCGCCTGACGGAGCGCTTCTACCGCGTCGACCGTTCGCGCTCGCGCGAAACCGGCGGCACCGGGCTGGGGCTCGCCATCGTCAAGCACATCCTCACCCGCCACAAGGCCAGGCTCGACATCCAGAGCACACCGGGCAAGGGCAGCACCTTTTCCGCCATTTTCCCGGTGGAACGTCTGGTCCCGCTCCAGAACGAAGAACAAAGACCGCGGCTGAGTCTCGTAAAATAGCGGTCTTTGTCCACCCGGACCCCATCGCGGCCTGCCTGGCGGGCCGCTGTCCCCGCAGTGAATTCTCATGCCGCTCGCCATCCTCGACAAACTTGAACTTGCCTACGGGCACTGGCCGCTTCTGGACGGCGCCTCGCTGGTCATCGATGCCGGGGAGCGCATCGGCCTGATCGGGCGCAACGGCACCGGCAAGTCCAGCCTGATGAAGGTGCTGGCCGGCGAAAGCAGGCCCGATGCCGGAGAGGTCTGGAAGAAGCCCGGTTTGCGGCTTGCGCATGTGCCGCAGGAGCCGCAGTTTTCGCCCGGCCACAGCGTCTTCGAGGCGGTGGCCGAGCCACGGATGATCTTCGCATTCTTGCCGTCGAACTGATACTT
>DAIMZB010000144.1:0-1707 GCA_036734185.1 Thiobacillaceae bacterium
AGCCTGTCGCAACTGTGCCGGGCCGTGCATGAGGCTTAGCCAAACAACCCCTCGATTCTTGCGGCGCAGATGAAGTCGTTCTCGGATATGCCGCCCACGGAGTGGGTCGAATAGGCCACCCGGCAGCGGTTGTACTGAACCAGCATGTCCGGGTGGTGGTCCTCGCTCGCAGCAATCCAGGCTACGGCGTTGACAAAGGCGAGCGTGCGCTGGTAGTCGGGAAAGGTGAAGGTCTTGGAAATGGCGCCATCATCCGGGACCCAGCCCGTGAAGCTGCGCAGCGCCGTGGCGACCTCGGCATCGGTCATCGCCGGCGTTCCCGCGGGCAGGGGACGGCAATGGCGGGAGGCGAACTCGCGCATCAGGCTTTGGCGGCGTGAAGCCGCGCGATGCGCGTCATTGCCGGGGGGTGCGAATCGTAGAACGCCGAATGCACCGGATCGGGCGTGAGCGTCGCGGCATTGTCGCGGTACAGCTTCACCAGCGCGCGCACCAGTTCTGCGGCATTCGAATGGGAGGCCGCGTAGGCATCGGCCTCGAACTCCTGCACCCGCGAAAAATGGCTGGAGATGGGCTGCACCAGGAAGATAAACGAGGGCAGGGCCATGAAAAACAGCAGCAGGGCCATGGCAGTGCTTTTGCTCTCGACGCCAAGGGAAGAATAAAACCAATCAAAATCAATGAGTTGCCCAAGCAGCCAGAGCATTGCCAGGCTTGCCGCGAACAGCACCAGGATGCGCTTCCAGACATGGCGGTGCGAGAAATGCCCCAGCTCATGGGCAAGCACCGCTTCGATTTCCTCGGGCGACAGGCGCTGGATCAGCGTGTCAAACAGCACAATGCGCTTGGCGCGGCCAAAGCCGGTGAAATAGGCATTGCCGTGGCTGGAGCGGCGCGAGCTGTCCATCACGAACAGACCCTCGGCGCGGAATCCGCATTTCAGAAGCAGGGCTTCGATGCGTTCTTTCAGGCCCTGGTCCTCGAGCGGACTGAACTTGTTGAACAGGGGAGCGATCAGGGTCGGATACAGCATGAGGATCAGAAGGTTGAAACCCGCCCACAGCATCCAGACGTACAGCCACCAGAAGTCGCCCATCTGCGCCATCAGCCAGAGCACGCAGAACAGCAACGGAATGCCGATCGCCGTTCCGACCGCCGCATTCTTGGCAAGATCGGTGATGAACAGTTTCGGCGTCATGCGGTTGAAATTGAACCGCTCCTCTATGACGAAGCTGCGATAGACGCTGAACGGAAGGTCGACGACGGCGCTGATCACCGCAACGGAAAAGATCAGCGCTATGCCATGCGCGTGGCCGCCGAACTCGAACCGGACGGCCAGGAGTTCGCTCAGGGCCTGCAGGCCGCCGCCGAGGGTGAATGCCAGCACCATCAGCGCGCCGACCACGGTTTCGATCATGGCGAGGCGCGTCTTGGCCACGGTGTAATCGGCCGCCTTTCGATGCGCGGCCAGCGTGATGCTGCCCTCGAACTCGCGCGGCAGCAGTTCACGGTTGCCGGCGATATGCCGCACATGGCGTGCGGCCAGCCACAGCTTGACGCCGGTGGCAAGGGCCAGGGCAACGAAAAATGCGATTGTGAATGGATGCATGGCAGCTTCGGCAAATTGGCCCGGTCAGTCGAGGGGCGGACGGCCATTATGCCGTGCGCGAGGGGCGATGCGGCGTACCGGAGCGCTTTTCCGCCGCA
>DAIMZB010000145.1:0-1684 GCA_036734185.1 Thiobacillaceae bacterium
GTCTGCGACAGCGCTTGCCAACCGAGGCGGACGGGTCGATCCCGTTGACCGCCCGGGCTTGGGCAACTCGTGCTAACGTTGCGGCGTAGGCGATGCCAGCCCCGCACCCGCATAGGCGGCAGGCCATGGGGTTGTCTGGCAGACACATTGGAAAGCCCGCTCCGGGCAAACCACATCGACAGAAAGGATAGGTATCGTGGCAGGTGGCATCAATCGCGTGATCGGGCTTCTCGTGCTTTTCTGGCTGGGCCTGCTTCAGGCAGGCGGCGCCTTTGCAGAAGACAAGGGCTACGAAGCGACGGTTTCCCAATGGAAATCCTACGAGGACGTGGCGAGATGGCTTGATGGCAATTTCGTGTTTGACTCCGGCAGGCTCAATACAATCATCAACCGCACGCGTTCGAGCGGTCCTGCCGGCCTGCTGGCCCGGAACCCGGGCACGACTTATGAGCAGAAAAGCGGCTACTGCACCGACTCCGCGAACTTCGCCCGCCGCGCGCTGAACCAGATCAACCCGGCCTACAAGGCGCAATTCATTTTCATCAAGAATCGCTACGGGCAGCCCCACCACTGGGTCACCGGGTTCATGGTAAACAACAAGATCATGGTCATGGACTATGGCGCCGGCCCGGAGTGGAAGGCCATGAAAGGGGTTCACGGGCCATACGACTCGCTGGAGCAGTACGCCGCATTCCTGAGTTCCCTGAACATCAGACAATTCGCGCCGGAGCTGGTGGAATGGAAGCCGAACTTTCCCGGCCAGGAAGACTGATTTCGGGCTGCGCGGCTTGAAAAGCTGAAGTACGCGCAACTCTTCGGAGAACTTCGCCATGACTCCCGGCATCAACGTTGCCAAACAGGCCAAAATTGGCCACACCGTGCATGAGTATGCGCACGACCCAGCCAGCGAATCCTATGGGCTGGAAGCCGCCGAGAAACTGGGCGTGCCGGAAGCGCGGGTGTTCAAGACGCTGGTGGTGAGCCTGGACGGGCGCGAGCTGGCAGTGGGCGTCGTGCCGGTTTCGGCCATGCTGAACATGAAGCAGATCGCCAAGGCGGCTGGGGCCAAGAAAGCGGCGATGGCCGCGCCCGCCGACGTGGAGCGGGCAACCGGTTATGTGCTGGGCGGCGTAAGCCCGCTCGGCCAGAAAAAGCGGCTGCGGACATACATCGACGCCTCGGCTACGGGCTTTGCGACGATTTATGTCAGCGCCGGACGCCGTGGCCTGGAAATCGAACTCGCTCCTCACGACCTGAAAACCCTTACGGGCGCGAGCTTCGCCGACATCGCCCAGCGTGGCGATTAGCCGCCTGGGCCGCGCGGCGCAAGGTGGCCAGCCCTGCCTGGGCTTACATGGTATGCTCGAGCGTTGATCTTGTTCCACGGATTGACAGAGGTAAGTAAATGCATGCCAGCCCCCACATCGTAATCTCCTCGCTCGACGCCCTCCGACTGGAAAGGCTTTTGGCCTCGATGCGCAGCAGCGATTTTCCCGGCAAGGACAACCTGGAAGAGGAGCTTGCGCGCGCCGACGTCGTCGAGCCGCATGAAATCCCGCCCACGGTGGTGACGATGAACTCCACGGTGCGCTTCAAGGTGCTGCCCGGCGAGCAGGCATTCGAACTGACCCTGGTCTATCCTAAGGACCTGGACGACGGCAGCGGCAAGGTGTCGATCCTGGCC
>DAIMZB010000146.1:0-1599 GCA_036734185.1 Thiobacillaceae bacterium
TTGAGGATCGTGGCAGTCGTACTCGGGTTCGGCGCCCAGCAGGATCATGGCTTTGCGCGGGGCATCGAGCATCTCGGCCGCGTTCATGCCGGCAATGCCCTGGCGGCCCATGGCCGCGCGGCCAGGAATCGCACCGGCGACAATCGCGCCCACGCCGTTGCCGGAATCGCCCAGAACGCCCCACTTCGCGCCGCACAGGCGCGCAGCCTCCTGCGCCAGCGTCACCATCTCGGCAAAGCGCGGATGGTGCTGGGCAAGGTTGCCGATGAAAATGCCTTTTTTCTCGCCGCCCGCCATGCTGTCGGCAATGGCCTTGATGTCGGGCGTCACTTCTGCACTGCCTGCAACGGCCGGCACGGCCTCACCCCTGATTTCAGCCAGCGCGCGCACCAGCGCCGCCAGTGCGTTGACCATGCCTTCGGGCGAAACGATGGCCTTGTTCGCCACCTTGCACAGGTAATCCTCGACAACCGGGTTGATCATGTTCATGCCGGCGCCCCAGCGCACGGCATGGCGCAGGCGCAGCGCAAGCAGGGGATGGTCCTTGCGCAGGGTCGAGCCCACCACCAGGAAACGATCGAGCTTGCTCAGCTCGGCGACGTTCATGCCCAGCCAGAAGGCGCCGTGCGCCTGGGCATCGAGCCGGAAATCGGATTGGCGCAAACGGTGGTCAATGTTGCCGGCCCCCAGTTCGCGCATGAGCTTTTGCAGGAGATACAGCTCTTCCACGGTCTGCATGGGCGAAGCCAGGGCGCCGATTTGTTCTGCTCCATTCTTGACCTGGATCTCGCGCAAGCGGCTGGCGACCAGATTCAAGGCAGTCTGCCAATTGGTTTCCTGCCACTGGCCGTTTTGCCTGACCATGGGCCGGGTCAAACGCTCCTCGCTATTCAGGCCTTCATAGGAGAAGCGGTCTCGGTCGGACAGCCAGCACTCATTGAGGTCGTCGTTGTCCAGCGGCAGCACGCGCATCACGCGGCCGTTCTTGACCTGTATCTGCAGGTTGGACCCGAGCGAGTCGTGCGGGCTCACGCCCCTTCTGCGGGACAGCTCCCAGCTGCGCGCGGTATAGCGGAACGGCTTGCTGGTCAGGGCGCCGACCGGGCACAGGTCGATGATGTTGCCGGACAGCTCCGAATCGATGGTCTTGTCGATGAAGGGCATGATCTCGGAGTGCTCGCCGCGGAAAGCCTGGCCCATCTCCATGATGCCGGCAATTTCCTGGCCGAAGCGCACGCAGCGCGTGCAATGGATGCAGCGCGTCATGTCGGTGGCCACCAGCGGGCCCAGATTCTTTTCCACCACAACGCGCTTGGGCTCGGCATAGCGTGAGCTGCTGCCGCCATAGCCCACCGCCAAATCCTGCAGCTGGCACTCGCCGCCCTGGTCGCAGATCGGACAGTCGAGGGGATGGTTGATGAGCAGGAATTCCATCACGCCCTTCTGCGCGGCGATAGCGTAGTCGGAACGCGTCATCACCTTCATGCCGTCGGACACCGGGGTGGCGCAGGCCGGCAGCGGCTTGGGGGCCTTTTCCACCTGCACCAGGCACATGCGGCAGTTGGCGGCGATGGACAGCTTCTTGTGATAGCAGAAATG
>DAIMZB010000147.1:0-1526 GCA_036734185.1 Thiobacillaceae bacterium
ATGCGCCGGATCTGTTCTGCTGGAATCAACCGGCCCACTGTGCCCAGCGGGGGTCAGGCTGTATCCACCGATGCCCCGTGTGTATTCAAGGCGCCGACTGCCAGACCAGCGGCCTCCGAAAATCCAAGGCTGAAAAGCCCGCGGCGCGAAATCAACGTTTCCTCAACCGCCGCCGGAATGGCATCAGGCATTTTCACCAGCCGCAAGGGATGGCGTTCGATTCTCGGTTGCAATTGCAAGGGTATTCCCGCGTCCGCAAACATGCGGCCGGCATCGGCAACAACATTTGTGGCACTGCAGGCCGAGTCGCCACCGGATCGGCAACTGGAGCACCAGCCACGATCCAGCGCGACGATTGGCGCATCACCGATTTGATCCTGGAGCTTCAGCAACCATCCCGTTGAAATCGCGCCCAGACACGGCACGCGAATTGTGACCTCAGGGCTGTGTGGGCGGGGTACCTTGCTGCAGTCAATGAACACCGGTTCACCGCTTCGCACGTTCTTGGCGACAGGCGCTGGAAAATGCTTTCTCTGGAGGGCGTCGGTAGGGCAGGCTGCAGCGCAACGGGCGCAGTCCGTGCATTGCGCAGTCACCGATGGGATGCCACCGTTGAATTCCAGTGCATCCGTCGGACACGCTTTAGCGCACTGGCAGCAACCTTGGGCGGAGAGAGGTAGGCAGGCCGCGCTTTGCCACAACAAGGACGATCCGGCGATTTCCTGCCGGCTGACCACCTTGCTGAGACGTTGCGCCATGTGGTTCACGACATTCGCTCCTCTTGGAACTTCGCTTACCAGACATGCACCATGCTAGGCGTGTGCAAGGGTGCTGATTTGATATGGATCAATAATGCAATGATTGCTGCTCACCAGATTGAATCGGAGGGCGGTGGCGACTGTTGTGATGGAGTTTCTCAAGCCCGCGGCGCGGGTGGCCGATCTAGTTGCGCACCACGCCGGTATCGGCATGGCGCGAGGTGCGGTTGCGCTGCTGTTTGCATGGGTCGTATTGTTGCTTGCCGGCACTTTGAAGCTCGAAATGCTGACCGGAACCTATACGCAGATTGAACTTCCGCTTTCGAGTGCTGCCGCATGGCATGAGAGGTTGAATCAGCTCGTGCCCTTCGATGCCGCCAAGGGTGAAGAAGGCGTATCGATACAGGGCGTGGCGCTGATTGTGTTGCTGGTGAGCATCGTCTGGGCCGCATGGCGCGCTCTGGAAAACATTCAGGACGGCGCGAACCGCTGGACCTGGGCCAGCCTCGCGCTGATCGCGGCGACGCTGAGGCTGCCGCGCTGAGGTCAAGGTTCTCGTGGGTGCAGAGCTGCGTTATCCTCGGGCTCGACCTTACCGGTAGCAACCGGCATGTGATTAAAAAATAGTATAATAATCAAGTATTTAATATTATTGCAGAGGAGCTTCACCATGAAATCACTTATCGCCGGCATCGTCGGCGCGACCCTGGCATTCGGCGGCACTGCCTTCGCCCAGGAAAAATACCCCAACAAGCCGATCCGCATGAT